>NZ_JBWKYJ010000004.1:0-147309 GCF_059423685.1 Acidovorax sp. GW460-11-11-14-LB4
GCTCAGGGGCATGGGGAAGAAAAATCGTCGTACAGAAGCAGCCGAGGTTAGCGGGGCCTGCCCATGCCGTCGTGCGCGGGCGGGACACCTTGTGGTGCTTCAACCGTACTTGATGGCAACGGTCTTCAAGGTGGTGAAGCCGTACAGCGCCTCAAAGCCCTTTTCGCGTCCATAGCCGCTGGATTTGACGCCGCCAAACGGCAGCTCCACACCGCCGGCCGCGCCGTAGTTGTTGATGAACACCTGGCCGCTGTGCACACGCTTGGCCATGCGGAACTGGCGCGCACCATCGCGCGTCCAGATGCCGGCCACCAGGCCGAATTGCGTGGCGTTGGCCAGCTCGACCGCGTGGTCCTCGTCCTGGAAGGCCATGGCCGACAGCACGGGGCCGAAGACTTCTTCCTGTGCCAGGCGGTGGCCCACGGGCACATCGCGCAGCAGGGTCGGCGCCTGGTAGTAACCGGTCTCGGGCGCTTCGTCCACCACCACGCCCTGGGCCACCATGGGGATGCCGGCCACTTGCGCGTCCGATAAAAAGTCCCACACGCGCTGCTGCTGCGTCTGGCGGATCAGCGGGCCCACATCCAGGTCCATGGCAGCGGGGCCGACGCGCAGCTTTTCAAACGCCTTGCCCAGGCGCTCCAGCAGGGGTTCATAAATCAGCGAGTCGATCAGCACGCGCGAACCGGCCGAGCAGGTCTGCCCGGCGTTCTGCACGATGGCGTTGATGACCACGGGGATGGCGGCGTCCAGGTCGGCGTCGGCAAAGATGATCTGGGGGCTCTTGCCGCCCAGCTCCAGCGTCACGGGGCAGTGGCGCTCGGCCGCCACCTGCTGGATCAGCGTGCCGATCTTGGGGCTGCCGGTGAAGCTGATGTGGTCGATGCCGGGATGGCGCGCCAGCGCGTCGCCCACCTCATGGCCATAGCCGGTGACGATGTTGAGCGCCCCTGCAGGAAAGCCAACCTCCGCTGCCAGCTGCGCCACGCGGATCAGCGACAGGCAGGCGTCTTCGGCCGGCTTGACCACGCACACATTGCCCGCCGCCAGGGCGCCGCCCACGCTGCGGCCAAAGATCTGCATGGGGTAGTTCCAGGGGATGACATGGCCCGTGACGCCGTGGGGCTCGCGCCAGGTCAGCACGCTGTAGCCGTCGGGGTAGGGGATGGTCTCGCCGTGGAACTTGTCGCACGCACCGGCGTAGAACTCGAAGTAGCGTGCCAGCGCAATCGCGTCGGCGCGTGCTTGCTTGGTGGGCTTGCCGCAGTCGCGTTGCTCCAGCGCCGTCAGCTCGTCCGCATGCTCCAGGATCTTGGCCGAGAGCTTTTGGAGCAGGCGGCCGCGCTCCACCGGGGCCAGCTTCTGCCACACCGCGTGGTAGCACTGGCGGGCTGCATGCACCGCCGCGTCGATGTCGTCGGCGTTGCTGCGCTGGATCTCGTCGAAGGGCTGGCCGTCGGACGGGTCGATCACGGGGATCGTGCGGCCCGAGGACGAGGGCACCGAGGCGTTGGCGATGTAGTTCAGTTGCATGGCCGTCATTTTGCCCGGAAATGGAATGTGTGCTTAGTATTTGTGTGAAAACACGCCGATGTGCTATTGCAATATGCCTTAGTTGCTATCGATTTAATAGTAATCAGGCGCAGGCACCCCGCAGGCCGGCCAGGTCCAGAATCTCCACCTCGCCGCGCTGCACGCGCACCAGGTGGCGCGACTCCAGGTCCTTGAGGATCTGGTTGGTGGTCTGGCGCGAGATCGCCAGCATCAGCGACAGCTGCTCTTGCGAGATCTCGATCACGCGGCGCGACTGCCCCTCTGCCGTCCACTGGCCGTAGCCCTCGGCCATCATCACCAGGCGCCGCGCCAGACGCTGCGGGGCGGGCAGCAGGGCCAGCTCTTCCATCGCAACAAAGGCCGAGCGCAGCTTGTCGGTCATCAACAAGGCCAGCGCATGCCAGTGCTGCGGGTGGGCCTGCAGCCAGTGCTGCAGCCGCTCGTGCGGGATGTGCACCAGGGTGGTGGGTTCGGTGGCCTGCGCATCGTGGGTGCGGGCCGAGTTGTCAAACACCGAGATCTCGCCAAACCAGTGCGGCGGCTCCAGGCGGATCAGCAGCGCCGCACGCGCCTCGTCGGCCCGCCCCCCGGTGCCCGAGATGCTGACCGCGCCGCGCACCACGGCATACAGGCCACAGGGCGCATCGCCGCGCCGGAACAGCACCTCGCCCGTCGGCAGATGGCGCAACTGCGCCATGGCAATCAGCGGCTGGGAAAAGTCGGGCGGCAGGTGGGCAAACCAGCGGCCAGACTGGAGGACAGGCAGGTAGGCGGAAGGGGTGGACATGGGATGCGATTGAACGGGGCAGGAGGGCGCGGCGGCTTTTTGTCGTCTGCACGACAGACGCTGGCGCGGCCTGAGAGCGAGTATTGATGCTGCGCAAAACACATGCTGGAGACACCCATGAAAACCCTGATCGACCACCTGTCCCAATACGCCGACTATCACCGCGACCCGCGCAACATCCACACCCATTTTGTGGGCGTTCCCATGATCATGTTCGCCGTCGTCATCCTGCTGTCGCGTCCGACCTGGATGGTGGGTGCGCTGCCGCTAAGCCCGGCGCTGCTGGCAGCGCTGGCGGCCAGTGTTTTCTACTTCCGGCTGGACATGCGTTTTGGCCTGGCCATGGCCGCGCTGCTGGCCGCCATGCTGGTGGGCGGGCAATGGGTGGCCGCCCAGACCCTGGCCGTGTGGTTGGCCACGGGCATCGGCCTGTTTGCCGTGGGCTGGGTGATCCAGTTCGTGGGCCACTACTACGAAGGCCGCAAGCCCGCGTTTGTGGACGACCTGGTGGGCCTGATCGTCGGCCCGCTGTTTGTGGTGGCCGAGTGGGCGTTTGCACTGGGCCTGCGCAAGGAAGTGCAGGCGGCGGTGGAAGAGCGCAGCGGCCCGGTGCGCTTGCGTACCGGGCAACAGGCTGCTGCCCACCCTCAGTAAGCGCTGCGCTCGCGCTCCGCCGCGTTTGCTGCTTGAGCGCCAGGGCTTGACGGCCTCGCAAGGGCCAGCACGGCCCCTGCGCACACCGCACCCAGCGCCACCAGCGCGCACAGGTACGGCAACGCAGCCGACAGCGGCGCGCCCAGCTGGTTGAGCCGCAGAGACGCCTGCACGCCCGAGGTGCTGGGCAGCAGCCAGCGCAGCCACTGCAGCGGCTCGGGCAGGGCCTCCACCGGCCACGAGAAGCCTGCGACGAACGCGATGGGCAGCGTGGTGAACAGCAGCACCTGCAGCGCGCGTTCACGGTTGCCAAACCACAGGCCCAGCAACGCGCCCAGCGCCGCGATGGCCGGGATGTAGCAGGCCAGCAGCGCCAGTGCGCCCAGCGGGTTGCCGCCGCGCGGGTAGTCGTGCAACACAAAGATCCACCCAAAGTAGAAGAGGCCACTGGCCCAGCCCAGCGTGCACAGTGCCAGCAGGCGGCCCAGCCAGGTGGTGGCGCGGGCGCGGTGCTGGACGCTTTCGACCCAGGTGCCGGTGAGCATCGCAGCGCCCATCAGCAGGGTCTGCTGCAGGATGAGCAGCGCCACGGCAGGCACCACAAAGCTGCCGTAGCCCTCGGTGGGGTTGAACAGCGCCACCATCTGCAGCTGCACGGGCGCCCGGCTGGCGCGGGCCTGCGGAGCGCTCTGGCCGCTGGCCTGCAGCTTGCGGATCTCGACCCCGGCAGACACCGTGCCGACGGCTTCCGCAAAGCCGTATTGCACGGCCTTGTTCAGCAGCGCGTAGGCGCCGTTGGCCTCGATGCTGACCACGGCGTTTTCGCCGCGCACCACGTTGCGCTTGAGCCCGGCTGGGATCACCGCGTAGCCCTCGATCTCGCCGCGCCACAGGGCCTCCTGCGCCTCGCGCTCGCTACCGGTGACCAGATGCACCTCGATGCGCGGGTCGGCGTCGGCAAAGCGGGTGATCTGGCGCGACAGGCTGGTGTGGTCCAAGTCCACTACCGCCACGGGGACTCGGGTCAGCACCTCGTCGGCGTAGAACCAAGGATAGAAAAAGCCGTAGAGCACGGGCGCGCCCACCAACAGCAGCAGCACGCCCTTGTCGCGCACCACGGTGGCCAGCGCGTGCAGCCAGGCGCCCAGCAGGCCTTGCTGCGAGGGAGTTGCCCCGGGCACGGGTTGTGTTGTCGTGTTCATCAGCGGCTTCCCCACGTTTCGGGGCGCTGGTGTGCCAGCGTGAGTGCAGTGGCGCCCAGCAGCCACAGCACGGCGGTGGCGAGGATCAGCGCCACGACGGTCGATACGCTGGTGGCCAAGGGCGCTCCCATTTGCAGCTGCTCAATCTGCAGACGGATGTAGTGGGTGAACGGCATGGCCTCGGCCCAGGCGCGGGCGCTGCCGGGCATGCCCGCGAGTGGGAAAGCCACGCCGCTGAACGCAAACGCCGGTGCTGCAAAAAAGCCCGCACCCGACAGCGCAGTGCGCAGCGACCGCGTGATGCCCGCCAGCGCAGCGCCTGCGGTGATCGACACCGCTATCAGCAGCGCCAGCGCCGCAGCCACCCACCACAGGTTGCCCGGCGGGTGCCAGCCCCGGCCCCAGGTGATGCCCACCAGCGCCAGCAGGCCCACCAGCGTGAGAGATACCCAGGGCAGGGCCAGCTTGCCGGCCAGCGCGCCCGCAGTGCGCACCCAGCCCCCCGCGCCCAGCCATTCGCCCAGCGTGCGGTCACGCAGTTCGCGGCCCACCGTCCAGGCACCTGCCGTCATGGCCAGGATGTGCAGCAGGGCGGGGATCAGCGCCGCGCCCAGAAACTGCTCGTAATTGCTGGACACGTTGAACAGCGCCACCATCTGCGTGTGGATGGGCTCCATGCTCACGTGCACGGCCTGGGCGCTTTCGCCGCGCTTGTTGCGCGCGGCCATCTCGATACCCGCCGACAAGGTGCCCACGGCCGTGCGCACATCGCGCTGCAGCAGGCCCGAGTGGGTGGACATCTGCGCGTTGTGCAGCAGCGTGACCTGCGCAGCGCGGCCTTCCTTCACGGTGCGCGCAAAGTCGCGCGGAATGGAGACCACGGCGTACACGTCCACCGCTCGCAGCGCGCGTTCGGCCTCGGCCGCGTTGGTGAAGTGCTGGGTGATCTGTACGCCCGGCGTGGCGTCCAGCATGCGCACCAGCTGGCGCGACAGGCTGGAGTGGTCGTCGTCCACCACGCCCACCGCCAAGTGGCGCGGCAGGCCGGCCGAAAAGATCCACCACAAGAGCGCCACGCCCAGCAGCGGCACCCAGGTGACCATGGCCAGGTCCCACGGGTCGGCCGCCAGGCGGCGGGCTTCGCGGCGAAGGCTGTTTGCTATTGAATTCATAGCTTTTTGCGCTTGTAAGATAAGCGCTGGAGGCACTTTTTTGGATCGGTTTTCCATCGCGCTCCACTCCCGTCGCGGAATTCGGAACAGGCGCGGCCCTGCGAGGGCAGCCGAGCAAGGGCCGCCCCGCAGCGAGGGCTGCGTCCCCCTGCCCGCAACGTATAGCGTTGCGAGAGCGGGGGGAAGCGCCGAAGGCGCTCAGGGGGGTGTCGCATTTCAGTTCACCAGCACCGTCATGCCAGGGCGTGCGCCTTCGATGGGGGCAGCCGGGCGCGCGCGCACTTCAAACGTGCGGGCGTCAAAGCCCTGGCCTGCGCGCGTGGCGCGCCAGGTGGCAAAGTCGGGCAGCGCAGCCGTGTGGTAGACCTTGAACTTCACGGTCTTGCCGCCCAGCGCGGGCAGGGTGGCGTCGAACTCGTTGCCGATGGCAAAGCGCTGCAGGCGGTCTTCGCGCACGTTCAGCACCACCCACTGGTCCTTCAGGTCCACCACCGTGACCACGGCCACGCCCTGCGGCGACAGCTCACCGGTGCGGGCCAGCACCTTGGCCACTTCGCCGGCCACGGGGCTCTTGAGCTCGGTCTCGGCCTGGGCGGCCTGCACCTCGGCCACCACGCCCGCCACCTGGCGCGCCTGGGCGCTGGCGGCGGATCGGTCTTCGCTGCGCGCACCGGCGCGGGCCAGGTCGTACTGGGCTTTGGCGGCCAGTGCCTGGTCGCGCGAGGCCTTGAAGTTGGCCTCGGCCTCGTCGCGTTTTTGCGCCGCCACCAGGCCCTCGCGGGCCAGGCCATCGACACGCTTGAAGGACGATTCGGCCAGGTCGGCGGCGGCCACGGCGCGCTGCCAGTTCAGGCGGGCCATTTCAATCTCTTGCGGGCGCGCGCCGTGCTGGGCCTTGTCGGCCACGGCCTGGGCAGCCTCTTGCGCCGCCGTGGCCTGGGCCAACTTTGCGGTGACTTCGGGGCTGTCCATCCGGATCAGGGGCGCGCCCACGGCGATCTGGTCGCCTTCCTTCACCAGGATCTGCGCGATGCGCGCAGTGACCTTGGGCGCGATGTCGGCCTCTTGCGCTTCGATCTGGCCCTGAAAGACTTCGGGCGCGGGCTGCGAGGCCTTCCACAGGCCAAAGCCCACAAAGCCTGCCACGGCCACAAAGGCCACGGTGCCGATCACGGCTGTCTTTTTGCTGTTGTTCTTGCTCATGTTCGTTCCACCTTTACTCATTCCACCCGCACCACATCAGCGCGCGCCATGTATTTGCCAAAGTCTTCCGACAGGCCGCAGGCCTCCAGCAGATCGGCCAGCGCCTTCACGTAGTCGTGGGCGGCCTGCGCGCGTTCGGTCTGGGCCTTGGCCTGGTTGACCTGGGCGTCGATCAGGTCCAGCGTGGTGCTGGTGCCCGCCTCCAGGCCGGAAATGCGCAGGCGCAGCACTTCGTCGGCCAGCTCCAGACCCGGCTGCAGCGCAAAGTAGGCGCGGCGCGCCTGCTCCAGGGCCAACCAGCGTTTTTCCACCAGCAGGGCAATGTCGTTCTGCGCCTGCGCGCCGGTGCGCTCAGCCTGCTCGATCTGGCGGTTGGATGACTCGGCCAGCGCGTTGCGGTCGATGGAGTCCCACAGCGTCCAGCGCACGCCCACGCCGGCCACCCAGTCGGCATCGCGGCCGGTCTTGAGCTGACGCTGGCCAAATGCGAACACCTGGGGCTTGCGCAGTGCCTCCTGTGCGGCATGCAGTTGTGTGGCTTGCTCTTTCTTGGCGGCCACCTTGTCCAGCCCGGGGTGGTGGGCTAAGGCGGTGTCGATGAAGTGGGGCAGGGGCTCGACCGGCTGGCTCAGCACAAACAGGGGGCTGGTGGGCGTCACAGGGTCGGACGCCTTGAGGGTGCGGGTCAGCGCCGTGGCGGCCAGCTCGGCATCGTCGCGGGCCTTGCGGGCATTGCGTCGGGCCTCTTCCAGTGCGGAGCGGGCCTGCAGGCGTTCGACGCGCGCGATCACACCGGCGTCCAGCATCTTCTGTGCGGCGGCGTCGTGCTGCTCGATGGTGGTCAGGGCCGATTCGCGCAGCAGGGCAGCGCGCTGCGCCAGCTGGGCGCCAAAGTAGCGCTGCACCAGCAGGGTGGTGGCCTCGTGGCTGGTTTTGGTGGCGTCGGCCTGGGCCTCTTGCGCCTGGGCATTCAGCAGGCCCCGGGCGGCATGGCTGGCGCCGCCCATGTAGATGGGCCAGATGGCGGAGACCGAGGCCGTGGTGTCGCTCTTGCTGCGGTTGAGCGTGTAGCTGGACGGCAGGTGGGGCAACTGGGCCAGCGAGCCCGCCAGCTGGGGCGGCAGCTGCGACAGCACGCCGGGCAGGGCGCGGTTCAGCGGGTTCAGGTCCACGTCCAGGTTGGCGTTGTAGGTATAGGCGGCGCCGCTCAGGTTGACCACCGGGCCGCCCAGGCGCTGCATGGCGTCGCGGCGCAACTGGGCGCTTTCGACGGCGCTGCGCGATGCGGCCAGCTGGTCGGAGCGCTGCTGCAGCTGCTGCAGCGCTGCGTCAAACGCCAAAGGGGCGGCGTGGGCCTGCAGGGGCAGCAGGGTCAGGGTGGTAGATGCAAGCAGGCAGAGCAAAGCCGCGCCTGCCCGGCCTGTGTGCCGGGGCGTGGTGGGATGGGTCATGGTGTCAGGTTGTGGTTGTCAGCGCGCACCCACCGGGGTGTAGGCGTTGCTGTGCTCTGCCAGCCAGCGTGCCGACAAGTCGGTGCCGTGCTGGCTGGGGTGAAAGTCGGGGCGCAGGTACTCGCGCCAGGGGCGCCAGGTCTCGCGCACCAGACCGCCCTTGCCGAACAGCGTGCGTGCGGCGCTGGTCCACGTGCTCCATTTCCACAGCGAGCCATCGCGGCGCAGGTTCAGCACCGTCTGGCGCAGCACATCGCCAAGGAACACCACCGTGATGCGGCGAAACCAAGTGATGCGCCACTCGTGGTTGCCGCCCAGGGCCTGGTAAAGGTCGAAGGCCGTGTTCTTGTGCTCGGACTCTTCGGCACAGTGCCATTGCCACATCGTGGCCAGGCGCGGCTCGGCGCCCTGCAGTACCTCGGGGTGGGCAAGCAGCCATTCGGCGAGCAGGGCGGTGAAGTGCTCGTTGGCAGCGGTCACAGCCAGCGGATGGCGTGGGTCGGCGCCCGCAAACAGCTTCATGCGCTCTTGCGCACGCGGGGCCCATTCATTGGCGAGGCCCTGCTGGTCGAGGTGGCCGTTGAACAGCGCATGGATGCGGCGGTGTGTGGCCTCCTGCCCGATGAAGCCATGCACTTCGTTGGCAAACTGCGCTTGCTTGTCGGGGGGCAGGGCCTTGTGGCCATCACGCACTGCGTCGATAAAGAACTGCTCGCCGACCGGAAAGCTCATCGACAGCGCGTTGAACAGCGCAGAGCGAAACGCGTCGCCACCACACCAGTGGCGCGCAAACGGCGTCTCCAGGTCGATCAGCAGGCGGCGGACAACGAGTTCGGTCATGAAGAGGGCTCCTGGCGCAAGGGGGCTGCGCGGTGGTGCATGGATTTGGTACTTTGCAGTACCGGTGGATTTGTATGATGCAGATCAACTATGGTACTGTCAAGTACCTCGTCGAATTTTCTGCATTGCGATCAGCCTCCATGAGTGAAGTCACCGCCCCAATTGCTGCGCCCGCTCCACCCGCTGCGGGCATCGAACACCGCGCCCGCCTGCTGGAGGGCATGGCGCGCGCCGTGGCCGCCAAGGGCTATGCCGACACCACCATTGCCGACATCGTGCGCGAAGCCAGCGTGTCGCGCCGCACCTTTTATGAAAATTTTGCCGACAAGGCCGAGTGCCTGACCGCGCTGTACGAGGCGGCCAGTGGCAACGCGATTGCGGTGCTACGCGCTGCCATCGATCCGCACAGCGACTGGGAGGCCCAGGTGGAGCAGGCCATGGCGGCGTACTTTGGCGTGTTGGCGCGAAACCCCGTGCTGCTGCGCACCTTGTTCATCGACATCCTGGGCCTGGGCCCGACGGGCCTGGCCGCGCGCCGCCGCGCCAACCAGCAACTGGCCGACCTGATGCTGGACGTGGTGAACAACCGCCCGGGTGAGCGCAAACGCAAGACGCCCCTGCAGCCCATGATGGCCATGGCCGTGGTGGGGGGCATCAACGAGATGGTGCTGCACTCTATCGAGCAGGACCGGGCCGGGCAGCTGCAAGAGCTGGTGGAGCCCGCGGCAACTTTGTTGCGGGCGGCGATCTCGGCCGAGTTCTGATCGTTGTGTTGGAGACCGTACTGCGATCGGTGCAGCCAGCGCCTCACACCTCGTTGGCAATCTCGATGAGGTTGTCGTCCGGGTCGTAAATGTAGACCGAGCGCAGCCGGTGGCGGGCGCCCGTTGCTCCCACCGGGCCTTGCACGATGGGGACGCCTTCGGCCTGCAGGTGGGCGACGACGTCGTCGAGCGGCATCTGGGTGAGAAAGCACAGGTCGCCCGAGCCCGCCGTCGCGTGGCGCACATTGGGGTCCACCACCGTGCCCACTTCGTGCAGGTTGATCTTTTGCGCGCCGAAGTGCAGCGCGTACCGCTGGGGCTTGAACTCCCGCGCGGTCATGCCCAGCACACGCTCATAAAACGCAATGGTTTTGTCGATGCTGGCGACGGTGAGCACGACGTGGTCGATGGATTCCAGAACAATGGGCATGGTGTAGGGCGGGAGGATCAGGCGAGGGAAGTATGGCGCGCCAGTGTGGCGGGCTGCAGCCAGCGCTTGTTGGCCATAAACACCACCGTGAGCAGCAGCCCGGCCAGCAGGGCCATGAACCAGTGCAGGGGCGATAGCGGCACAAACCGGAAAGCGTTGGCCAGCCACGGCACGGTGGTGATGGCCGTCAGCGCGGCCAGCGTGCCGCCCGCCACCCACAGGCTGACCGGGGTGAGTCCCTTCCACAGGCTGCGCCACACCGTCTGGCTGCTGCGGCTGGGCAGGATGAGCGCGGCGTTGGCGGCCACCAGCACCACAAACGCGGCCGTGCTGGCGGTGGCGGCATGTGCGGGCTGGCGCAGCAGCCAGGCATACAGGCCCACCACGGCAGCGGTCACCACGCTACCCTGCAGCACGCTCAGCAGGATGTGGCGGGTGGACAGCAGGGGTTCGTCGGCCGCGCGCGGCGGCTGCTGCATGAGGTCGGCAGCACCTTCTTCGGCCTCGAACACGATGGAGCAGGCCGGGTCGATGACCAGCTCCAGAAATGCGATGTGCAGCGGCGCCAGCACCAGCGGCAGCCCGAACAGCACCGGCAGCAGCGCCAGCCCAATAATGGGCACGTGCACCGCCAGCGTGTAGACCATGGCGTGGCGCAGGTTGGCAAAGGTCTGCCGGCCCCGGTGAATCGCCAGCACGATGGCCGCGAAGTCGTCGTGCAGCAGCACCAGGGCAGCGGCCTCGCGGGCTACGTCGGTGCCGCGCTGGCCCATGGCGATGCCGATGTGTGCGGCCTTGAGGGCCGGGGCGTCGTTCACGCCATCACCGGTCATGGCCACCACCTCGCCCTGGGCTTTGAGGGCTTCCACCAGCGCCAGCTTCTGATGCGGCTTGATGCGCGCAAACACGCTGACCTGCCGGACCTGGTCGGCCAGCACCTGCGGCGGCATCTGTCCCAGCTCGTCGCCTGTGATCACGCGGTCGTTGGCGATGCCTGCCTGGGCTGCTATGGCGCGCGCGGTGCGGGGGTGGTCGCCGGTGATCATCACCACGCGAATGCCCGCCTGGCGGCACTGCGCAACGGCCTGGGGCACCTCGGGGCGCAGTGGGTCGGCCAGTGCGACCAGACCCAGCCATTCAAAGTCGAAGCCGTGCTGGGCGTCTGGCCAGGTGTCTTGCGTGTGGTGCCGGGCCTTGGCCACGCCCAGCACCCGCAGGCCCCGATCGGCCAGGCGCGCGGCCTGGGCGCTGAGGGCGGCGCGCTCGGCGTCGGGCAGGTGGCAGAGGTCGGCCACGGCTTCGGGCGCGCCCTTGGTGGCTACCGTGTCGTGTGCCGAGGTGCCGTCGCGCCACAGGTGGCTCATGGCCAGCAGCTCGGGCGACAGCTCGTACTCGCGCGCCAGCGACCATGCGGGGTGCAGGTGCTCGGTGTCCACCAGGTGGTCCGCCGCCATGCGGTGAAAGGCCTGCTCCATGGGGTCGTGGGGTTCGATCTCGCTGGCCAGCACGGCGTATTCGAGCAGCTCGTGGAAGGCATCGGGCAGCGCGCTGCCATCCGCAGCGGCAGGCAGGTTCTGCACATCCAGCTCCTGGCCCGCAACGCAGAGCGCTGCCACTGCCATGCGGTTTTGGGTGAGGGTGCCAGTCTTGTCCACGCACAGCACCGTGGTCTGGCCCAGCGTCTCGATGGCGTTGAGCCGCCGCGTGAGCACCTGCTGCGCCGCCAGCCGCCGCGCGGCCAGGGCCAGGAAGATGATCATGATCACGGGCAGTTCTTGCGGTAGCACCCCCATGGCCAGCGTGATGCCCGCCAGCACGGCCTGCAGCCAGTCGCCCCGCAGCGCCCAGAACAGGGCCACCAGCAACGCGCACAGCGACAGGCCAATGACCACCAGCTTGCGCGTGAGCCACGCCATTTCCTCGCGCAGCGGCGAGGCCTGCAGGGCAATGGTGTCGAGCGACTGGCCGATGCGGCCCAGCTCGGTGTGGCGGCCCACGGCGGTCACCTTCAGCAGGCCCTGGCCGTTGACCACGAGCGTGCCCGCAAACACCTTGTCGGCAGGTTGTTTGGCCACAGGCTCCGACTCGCCGGTCAGCATCGACTCGTTGGCGGCCAGTTCGTGGGCCTGCAGCAGCGTTCCGTCGGCCGGGATGCGGTCTCCCTCGGCAATCATCAGCAGGTCTTCGCGCACCACGTCGCGGCCGGCAATGTGCACCATGGTGCCGCCGCGCAACGCCAGGGCCCGGGGGCTGGAGAGGTCGCGCAGGACGTTCAGCGCGTTATCGGTGCGGCGCTCCTGCAGCACCGTGATCGCCATGATGATGACCACGAAGCCCAGCAGAATCATTGCCTCGTGCGCGTCGCCCATGGCGAGGTAAATGGCACCTGCACCCAGCAGGAGCAGGAACATGGGCTCGGTGACCACATCCCAGGCCATGTCGCGCAGCGTGCGGCGCTGGCTGATGCCCAGTTCGTTGGGGCCTTCTTCACGCAGGCGTTGGGCGGCCAGTGCCGGGTCGAGGCCAGTGGGGGAGTCGGTAGTGGGCATGTGGGGCGTGACGCTGCGTTGCAAGGAGGGTCGCAGCGGTGTAACAGTTATACCGCGCGCTGGTGTCAGCCGCCCTGACGGAGCGCAGTGCGCGGCATTCCACCTGCCTTCATCACAACTCGCACATCACAAAGTCAGCCTTGCCAACATTGCATTCGGGGCAGCGCCAGTCTTCGGGCACGTTGGCCCAGAGGGTGCCGGGCGCGATACCGTGGTCGGGCAGGCCTGCAGCCTCGTCGTAGATCCAGCCGCAGACAGCACACATGTAGATTTTCATAGGGCGGTTCCTTCGTGTTCGGTGGCTCTGCGTCAGTCGTCATCGTGGTGCCGTTGGCGTTCGGTCGATGTGCCGCTGGCAACCCAGCCGCTGGGCGACTGCTGCCACTGCCAGGCACCAAAGGCCAGTGTTGCGATCAGCAGCAGGGCGGCGAGCCAGGTGCGGTTCTTCGGGACCAGGTCGGGTCCCTTGCCCTCTACCCGGCCGGTGAGCATGGGCAGTGCCTGGTTCTTGCGGCGCAGCAAGCTCAAGCCAGCAATCAGCGCAATGTGGGCCAACACCACAAACAGCAGGGCGTTGCCGAAGAACTCATGCACTTCTTCCATCGCTTCTCCCATCCAGTTGCCACCCAGCGCGGCACCCCAGTCGTTGTACGTGGCATATCCGCTGAGGGTGAGGGGCACCACCAGCGCCAGCAGCAACACGATGGCCAGCGCCATCAGCAGGTTCTGGCCCTGGCGCCAGTTGATCTGCGTGACCGATGGGGCCTGGGGCAATGTGCGCAGCCATGCGGGCGCCCCTGTCAGCTTGCGCCACAGCAGGCCCAGGCCCGAGGTGCGTGGCCCGAAGATGCCGTACAGCAGTCGAAAGCCCAGCAGCCCCGCCATGGAGTAGCCCAGCGTGACGTGCAGCAGCCGCCAGTGCTCGCCGTCGGCTGTGGCGTAGGCCCCCGCAAAGCACAGTGCAAACAGCCAGTGGAACATGCGCGTGGGCGCATCGGTCACTCGGCGACTGGGAGCCTTGGCGGGGGCGGGTTGCGCCGAGGCATCGGCGGGATGGAGGGTAGGTGTGTTGTTCATCGTGTGTTCCTTGATGGGGCGCAGTTCAGATTCACCGCTCTCAGTCGTTCCAGGCGCGGCGTGAGCGGGCATCCAGCCCCGCCGGCATGCGCAGGTTGTGTTCGTCAAACTGCCCCTGGTCTGCGCCTGTGTGGCATGCCGAACAGTTGGCAGCGCTTTTCACGCTGGCGAGCTTCCAGGTGGTGGGTTCGATCTTTCGGTGCTTGCGTTCAAACCAGGCCGAGCGGGTGATACGGTCCTCGGGTGGCTCCTCATTCACCCGCTTGTAGGTGCCTGCGTGGGCCTGCAGCCACTGGTTGAGTTGGCGTACGGTGGCAGCGTCCAGCGATGCGTCGGTGCCGTAGTGCCTGTCCAGGCCCGTCATCACGCGGTTCCAGGATGCTGCGGGCAGCAGGCCGGGCGGGTAGGCGGTGTGGCAAGCGGCGCATTCCTGTGTGTAGGCACTGGGCACGTTGCGGGGCATGGCGCGCCCACTGTCTGCATGGGCGCTGGAGAGTGACAGCAGGGTCAGTGCGCACACAGCGGCGGCCAGGGCTGCAGGGCGTAATGGGGCTGGTTTTTGCATGGTGTCGGTCTCAGGGCTTGAGGGCGTTGAGGTAGGCCAGCACGTCGGCTTTTTCCACTGCTGTGCATTCACGGCTCACCACGTCGTTGCAGTTGCGGCGGAGCCACTTGTCCACCTTGGCGGTGTCGGTGAACGCCTTGGGGTTGAAGGCCGGAGCCAGGGGCGCAATCGACTTGCCGGTGCTGGCGTGTTTGCCCTGTGCGGTGGGCGGTGTGCCGTGGCAGGATGCGCAAGACCATTCGCCACCATGGCGTGCGTTGAAGAACACCTTGCCTTTGTCTGCATTGCCTGGGCTGCCGGCCTGTGCGCTCCAGTGGGCGAGCTGCTGGGCTGCGGTGGTGTCAGCGGCGTGGCTGATGCTGGTGGCTGCAAGTGCACAGAGCGCGGCCAGAGTCAGGGTGCGAAGGGAAGTCATGCTGTGGTCCTTGTGGGTTTCATCGCTTGTGCAGCCATTGTTGAAATCCCCGCCTGAACGGCGCGTGAAAGGGCTGTTCATCGGCCGTTCAGATATCGCGCAGGACAATGCGCCCATGCCTTTCTCCTTCCACGCTGCTTGTGCGGGCCGCCATGTCCGGTGCATGTGCTTGGCGGCGTGTGTGCTGTGGGCTGCCGCGCTGGCCGTGCCGTCCGCGTGGGCCAGCGGCAAGGAAGACCACGACCGCGCCCGGCAGGCCGTGCAGGCGGGCCAGGTGCTACCACTGCCCGTCGTGCTCGATCGCCTGCAGCGCGAGGTGCCTGGTCAGGTGCTGGAAGTGGAGCTGGAGCAGGAGCGCGAGCGCTGGATCTACGAGATCAAGCTGCTGACGCCTGCCGGGCAGTTGACCAAGGTCAAGCTCGATGCGCGCACGGCGGAGGTGCTGCGTGTGCGATCCCGAGAATCGCGCCAAGATCAGCAGCGAAGCCGTGACAATCGCTGACACCCTTCCGACCACGACACCTCCATGCGCATCCTGCTGGTAGAAGACGACACCCTGCTGCGCGCCCAGTTGCGCAATGCCCTGCACGGCGCGGGTTACACGGTGGACGAGGCAGACAACGGACGCGACGCGCAGTTTCTGGGCGACACCGAGGCAGTGGATGCCGTGGTGCTGGACCTGGGCCTGCCGGTGGTGGACGGGCTCACGGTGCTCAAGCGGTGGCGGGCCGAGGGGCGCAACATGCCGGTGCTAATCCTCACCGCGCGCGACAACTGGCACGAAAAAGTCGCAGGCATCGATGCCGGTGCCGACGACTACCTGACCAAGCCCTTTCACCTCGAAGAACTGCTGGCGCGCCTTCGCGCACTCATCCGCCGCGCCAGCGGGCAAGCGTCGGCCGTGCTGCAGTGTGGAGACTGGTCGCTGGACACCCGCAGTGGCCGCGTGACCTGCGCGGGCCAGCCGGTGACGTTGACAGCGCATGAGTACAAGGTGCTCGACTACCTCATGCACCGGCCTGGCGTGCTGGTGTCACGCGCGGAGCTGACCGAACACATCTATGCGCAGGACTTTGACCGGGACTCCAACACCATCGAGGTCTTTGTGGGGCGCTTGCGCAAGAAGATGTTGCCTCCTGCGGCTTCGTCGGCTGCCCTGGCGGATTCGGCACGCATCGAAACCGTGCGTGGCATGGGCTACCGCCTGGTGCCGCCATGAGCGCGCAGGCTGTGTCACCTGCGCCTGCCGTGCACTGGTCCCGGTCGTTGCGGGTGCGGCTGCTGGCCGTCACGCTGGCGGGGGCGGCCGTAGCCATGGCGCTGGCTGGGCTGGTGCTGAGCGGATTGTTCCGCGAGCATGTGCAGCAGCAGTTTCAGGCTGCACTGCAGCTGCAGCTGGACCAGATCACGGCGCGGCTGGAGTTTGACGCCCAGGGGCAGCCGGTGATTGCTGCCGAGGCGCTGTCCGACCCGCGGTGGCTCAAGCCTTACTCCGGCCTGTATTGGCAGGTGGACGCCATGGCGCCCGACGGGCGGGAGCGGGCAGGGGTGTTGCGCTCGCGCTCGTTGTGGGACACCAGCCTGGCGCTACAGGTGGATGCGTTGGCCGATGGCACCGTACATGTGCACGAGATGACAGGCCCGCAGGGCGTGCCTTTGCTGGTGCTGGAGCGCACGTTGCGCGCCGAGGGCGTGCATGCAGCGCGCTGGCGCTTGATTGTGGCCGCCGACCTGCAGGGCACGCGGGCAGCCACGGCCCGGTTCACTGGCGTGCTGGGGCTGTCGCTGGCGGTGTTGCTATTGCTGCTGGTCGCCGCCGCCTGGGCGCAGGTGGCGGTGGGGCTTAAGCCCCTGCAGGCGCTACAGCGCGCGGTGCAGGATGTGCAAGAAGCGCGGGCTTCGCAATTGCAAGGCAGCTTCCCTGCGGAAGTGCAGCCGCTGGTCGACGACTTTAACGCCGTGCTGCGCCGGCATGGCGAGGTGGTGGAGCGGGCACGCACCCAGGCGGGCAACCTGGCCCATGCGCTCAAGACGCCCCTCACGGTGCTGGAGAACGCGGCCCGCACACAACCGTCCACTGATGGCCCGGAGCTGGCGGCGCTGGTGCGAGAGCAGGTGGTGGTGGCCCGCAGGCACATCGACTGGCACCTGGCGCGGTCGCGGGTGTCGGCATCTGCGCGCTTGCCCGGGCAGCGCACGCCGCTGCAGCCGGTAGTGGATGGGCTGGTGCGCGTGATGAACAAGGTGCATGCGGACCGGTTGCTCGATATCAGTGTCGAGTCTTCAGCGGTGCCGCTTTTCTTTGCGGGCGAGGCGCAGGACCTGCAGGAAATGCTGGGCAACCTGCTGGACAACGCCTGCAAGTGGGCGCAGGCTGCGGTGCGGCTGCAGATGCAACTGCTGCCCGCCGGATCGGGCGCTGCGCAGCCCCAACTGGTGGTTGCGGTGGAAGACGACGGCCCCGGCATTGATGCCGCGCAACGTGATCAGGCGCTGGAACGCGGCGTGCGCCTGGATGAAACCGTGCCCGGCACGGGACTGGGCCTGGCCATCGTGCAGGACCTGGCAGCTTTGTATGGGGGGCGGCTGGATCTGGAGCCCGCAGGCCTTGGCGGCTTGCGGGCGACGCTCACCCTGCCTGCTGCGAGCGCTCACTGAGCCACAGTGGCTGCGGCTGTTCGACACGCCAAAAAAGTCCCGCTGGGCGGGGCGCCTAGAGAAGAACCGCCAAAGCGGAAAACCATTAAAAAAGCCCGCCAAAGCGGGCTAAGGCCCTGACAAATTCCCCTGAATTCTGCAAAGCCTTGGAGTGATGGCGACAGGGTATCACCGTCTGCCGTGTTTGACCACTTTTGTTGTGCAAGCGGCCTTCAGTGCCTGCTTTCCACGCTGTTTTGCATGGCTGTCTGAGCGACGGCGTCCAGGGCGTTGTCCACCACGGTGTGCTCGGCCAGCACCTGCATCGCTCCCTGTTGCAGCAGCCGGTCCAGCAGCCGCAGGGTCATCGATTGGGTGCGGCCAGCGGCGCTGGTAAAGAGGAACAGGTTGCCGTGCGAGCCGATCCAGGACAGCTGTGTGCGCTCCCACTGGCCCGCCACCTGCAGATTGACCCAGGTGCCCACCGTGATGGTGGCGGCGGGCAGCGGCAGGGGCGCAGCGCTGCTGGGGGCAGCTTCGGGGGCCGTGTCTGCGCCCTCGCTCTCGGGCGATTGCGAGATATCGATGTAGCCGGACTCCCTCGCTTCGGAGGGCGCAACCCAGGGGTCGTCGTCGTCAAGGGGCGCCGGTTGTTGCGGCTCTGCCGCGGGCGTTGCAAAAGTCGCTGCGGCTGCAGGGGCTGGCGCAGCCACCCGGGGCCCGGGTTTGAAGGCCTGCTGGTGCAGTTGCATCAGCAGCTCAAAAACAGCCTCCGTGCGGTCTGCAGGGTAGTCGATGGACGCCAGACCTTCGCGCAGTTTGGCCAGCAGCTTGGGCAGCAGGCGAGCCAGCTGGCCCGTGTTGGCGCGCGTCAGTTCGGGTTGTACGCTCCAGATCAGCGCGTCCACCAGTTCCTGGTAGCGGCCCGGGTCGGTCGTGCCTGATTTGTCCGAAAGACGCGCCTCCGCCATGACCTGGGCCCAAGCGCCCAGCAAAAAGCGCGAGATGGCGTCCGGCACCTTGCCGATGTCGGGCAGCAGCCAGATCTCGCGCGATATCTGTGCGGCCAGCAGATGGCGCTGCTCTGCATGCTGCAGGGCCTCGATGGCGCGCAAGCGCTCCTGCTTGAGCGCCTGGTCCTTCTCGGCCCATTTGGCGTGCAGTTGCTGCAGCACTTGTTCAAAGTCATCAGCGCTGTCGATGGTGGTCGTGGCCAGCGGGCCTGCGATGTGCATGAGCGAGCGCATGAAGCTCTGAAAACCAGGGGCTTCGGGGCTGTTGAAGGCCTGGCTGCGGTCGGTGATGTCCTGCAGCAGGCGGCGCGCGGCATGCTCCTTGTGGCTGAAAAAGCGGGGGTCGGCCAATGCCAGCTGCATCAGCGCAGGCTCCAGCGCGCGGATGAACTGTTGCACCGGCCACAGCAGCCGGGTGTCGCGCGCGATGTTGTCCACCATCAGCGCCACCACCTCCATGCTCAAGGCCTGGCCCAGGCCCTGCGCCTGCGCCCGCTGCGCGGCAGCAGGGTTGCCGTCTGCATCGTTGCCGGCTGGCGCGCGTGGCGTACCCAGACGCTCCATCATCTGGCCGACCTGGTTCATCTCTTGCAGCGCCTCAAACGCTGCGGGCACCGTCATCGCGAAATCCGTGGCCGGTGGGTCGATCTGCGGCAAACCTTGTGACGGGTGTTCAAACTCCCGGTCAAACCGGTCTGCGAAAGATTCCTGGGGGTTGTCGCCGCTGGCGTGCATGTCCGCAGGGGCGGCTGCGTCATTGAACTCGCCCAGCAGCAGGCGGCGCAGGCGGTCCAGCGTCAGCAACGGGTCGCCCGCGCTGGTGGACGACACGTACAAGTCGTTGTCGGCTGCAAAACCGGGGGACGCCCCGGCGTCGGCCGGCGCCACATAGACCACTTCACCCGTGGCCTGCCGCATGGCATAGCCCACAGGCTTCACACCACTTTGCTTGAGCTGGTCGATTTGCGCGAGGTACAGGCTGCGCAGCTCGGCGCCCAATGCCTGTGCCATCAGCCCTACCCAGTCGTGGCGCACCTGGGGTGTGACCTGCATTTGCGACACCACGGACTGCAGAGCCTGCAAGAACACGTCGGGGCGCAGCGGGTTGTGCTCCGGCTGCACCCGGGACAGCCCCTGGGCCGCGCACACCAACGCGTCCAGGTCAGCCAGCGGACCTTCCACTGCAGCGATCAGTACCTGACGGGCACGTGCGCGCTCCACGCTGTCGTTGATCTGCGCCTCGTCCATCAGTTCGAGGTCGTCAAAGTGCACGGTGAACAGTGACCGCGTGGGCTTGTCGTCGCCCTGTGCCGTGTCCTGGTCCAGCGCCTTGCGCAGTGCGTCGGGGTAGCGATCTGCCATCACCGATGCCAGCCGCACCAGTTGCTGCCGTGCCTCCTGCATCGCATGGTGCTCGCCGGGGGTGCGGGCACTGTCCAGGCGCGCTTGCAGGGACACGCGCGTGGCCTCAATGACGCGCTCCACCACAGGCCGGGCCTGGGCCAGCGCGATCTGGACGATGCGCTGCTGGGGCGCAGCGGGGCTGTCGGTCGGGGCCGGGGCGGGCAGGGTGGTGTGTGTCAAGGCCATCTTCAGTGGAACGCGATACCAGTGGCTGCTGCAGTGGATACGATGTTACGCGTCAAAAAGGGGCCAGAGGCCCCTTTTTGACGATGGTGGGGCGCTTTTACCCGCCGTGGAACTTGACCACCAGCGGCACGATGAGCAGTGCCACGATGTTGATGATCTTGATCAGCGGGTTGATGGCCGGGCCGGCCGTGTCCTTGTAGGGGTCGCCCACGGTGTCACCGGTCACGGCGGCCTTGTGCGCCTCGCTGCCCTTGCCGCCGTGGTGGCCGTCTTCGATGTACTTTTTGGCGTTGTCCCACGCGCCACCGCCGGTGCACATGCTGATCGCGACAAACAGACCTGTGACGATGGTGCCCATGAGCAAGCCGCCCAGCGCCTTGGGCCCCAGCAGCAGGCCCACCGCAATCGGCACCACCACCGGCAGCAGGCTGGGGATCACCATTTCCTTGATGGCGGCGGTGGTCAGCATGTCCACGGCCTTGCCGTATTCGGGCTTGCCCGTGCCGTCCATGATGCCCTTGATGGTGCTGAACTGGCGGCGCACCTCCACCACCACAGCGCCTGCGGCGCGGCCCACAGCCTCCATGGCCATGGCGCCGAACAAGTACGGAATCAGCCCGCCGATGAACAAGCCCACGATGACCAGCGGGTCCGACAGATCAAAGGTGATGGCCTTGCCATAGCTCTCCAGCTTGTGGGTGTAGTCGGCAAACAGCACCAGTGCAGCCAGGCCGGCCGAGCCGATGGCATAGCCTTTGGTCACGGCCTTGGTGGTGTTGCCCACGGCGTCCAGTGGGTCGGTGATGTCGCGCACACTGCTGGGCAGCTCGGCCATTTCGGCAATGCCACCCGCGTTGTCGGTGATGGGACCATACGCATCCAGCGCCACTACAATGCCCGCCATGCTCAGCATCGACGTGGCTGCCACCGCAATGCCGTACAGGCCAGCCAGGCCATAAGACACGATGATGGCCGCGCACACAAACACCACGGGCCAAGCCGTGGAACGCATCGAAACGCCCAGGCCCGCAATGATGTTGGTGCCGTGGCCGGTGGTGGACGCCTGGGCAATGTGCTGCACGGGCGAGTACTGCGTGCCGGTGTAGAACTCGGTGATCCAGACCAGCGCGGCCGTCAGCACGAGGCCGGTGGCGCAGGCGCCAAACAGCCGCAGCTGGGTGCCCGTGGCCGTGACCGCGTTGTCCGGCATGATCCACAGCGTGACGAAGTAGAAAGCGATGAGCGACAGCACGCCCGCGATCGCCAGACCCTTGTACAGCGCAGGCATCACGTTCTTCATGCCGGGCGTTGCCTTGACGAAGAAGCAGCCAATGATGGATGCGATGATGGACACCGCCCCCAGCGCCAGCGGGTACACCACCGCATTGACCTGGGCCGTGGCCACCATCAGGGCGCCCAGCACCATGGTGGCGATCAGTGTCACCGCGTAGGTCTCGAACAGGTCGGCCGCCATGCCCGCGCAGTCGCCCACGTTGTCGCCCACGTTGTCGGCAATCACGGCCGGGTTGCGCGGGTCGTCCTCAGGGATGCCAGCCTCCACCTTGCCCACAAGGTCGGCGCCCACGTCCGCGCCCTTGGTGAAAATGCCACCGCCCAAGCGCGCAAAGATCGAGATCAGCGACGAGCCGAACGCAAAGCCGATCAGCGGGTTGAGCAGCGTGGCCAGATGGGTAGTGGGCGTGTGGTTGCCGTTGCCCGCCAGGAACCAGTAAAAGCCCGTGACACCCAGCAAACCCAGCCCCACCACCAGCATGCCGGTGATGGCGCCGCCACGGAACGCGACATCCAGCGCTGGGCCAATGCCTTGGGTGGCCGCCTGCGCGGTGCGCACATTGGCGCGCACAGAGACATTCATACCGATGAAGCCGCAGGCGCCCGAGAGCACGGCGCCCACCACAAAGCCGACCGCAGTGGTGCCGTCCAGAAACACGCCGATGAGCACCGCCAGCACCACGCCCACGATAGCAATGGTCTTGTACTGGCGGGCCAGGTAGGCTGCGGCGCCGGCCTGAATGGCGGCGGCAATCTCCTGCATGCGGGCGTTGCCCGGGTCTTTGGAAAGGATCCAGCCCCGGGCCCAGATGCCGTAGGCCACCGCGATGAGCCCGCAAACGAAGGCGAGGATGAGAGGGGATGTCAGTGCTGAACTTGCAGCCATTCAATTCTCCTTGGTGTGTTGCACGGAGGGGGACCAACGCATCGGTGGCTTCCCCGCTGCGTTGCTTCCTCGTGCTACCCATGCGTTTCGCGCAGGAGCCGATTGGCCAACAGGCCCAATTTACAGGCAAACGCCGGTTTGCAAGCGGGCAGAAAGGGGCGTGCGCCTAAAATCAGGGTTAATCCCGACGCTTCGTTGCGCTGCATCAGTGCCGAAGGCCTCGCGGGTTATCGTCAACAAACCACTATCCAAAGACATGTCCCTCAACAACGTCCCCCCAGGCAAGAACGTTCCTGACAGCTTCAACGTCGTCATCGAGATTCCGATGAACGCCGATCCGATCAAGTACGAAGTGGACAAGGAATCGGGCGCCATTTTTGTGGACCGTTTCATGACCACCGCCATGCACTATCCCACCAACTACGGGTATGTGCCGCAGACGCTGTCGGGCGACGGCGACCCAGTCGATGTGCTGGTGATCACGCCTTACCCGCTGTTCCCCGGCGTGGTCGTGCCCTGCCGCCCCCTGGGCATCTTGATGATGGAAGACGAGGCCGGTGTGGATGGCAAGGTGATTGCTGTGCCCACGTCCAAGATCCTGCCCATGTATGACCACTGGAAGACCATCGACGATGTGAACGCCATGCGCCGCAACGCCATCGCCCACTTCTTTGAGCACTACAAGGACCTGGAAAAGGGCAAGTGGGTCAAGGTGCTGGGCTGGGAAGGCATCGACGCCGCCAAGAAGGAAATCACCGACGGCATCGACAGCTACAAGAAGTCGCAGGCCTGATAGGTCAGATAGGTCAGATAGGCCGGTAGGGCTGGTGCTGATTGCACCAGATGCTATCAAAATAAAAGCACGCCATCCGCCATGGATGGCGTGCTTTTTTGTGGGCGGTGCCCCGGTGGGGTAGGGAAAAGCCGCGCAATGTGCGGTCAGGCCCGCTGATAGACTGCATTTGGTTACACACCTGGGGTGGTCCCGGTGTCACGAGGTACTTTGAGGTGATTCATGAAAATTTCTGATCTGCGCATCGGCGTGAAGCTGGCGGCGGGTTTCCTGGCGGTGGTGCTGCTGACCGCCTTGCTCGGCGCCATTGCGCTGGTGCAGATGTCCCGCATCCACGCCAACGCCGAGGAGATCGCTACCAACCTGCTGCCCAGCGTCACGCAAACGGGCGAGCTGCGGGTGCTGCTCAACCGCATGCGCCGTGCGGAGGCGGGCATGGTCACGGCGCGCAGCGCTGCCGAGGTCAAGGCGTTTGCCGAGCAGGTCGCGCAGCGCCACAAGGACCTGACCCGAGTTGAGGCGATCTACGAGCCGCTCATCGACATGCCCAAGGAGCGCGAGGTGTTCAACGCCTACAAGGCGCGCAAGGCGGCCTATGTGGCGTTGCAGGACAAGCTGGCGGACATTGCCAAGGGCGTGGACTTCAGCACTGCCGAGACCATGGAACTCACGGCAGATGCGTTGAGCATGCTGTATGCGGGCGAATCGGAGTCAGCCTTTGTGGCCACCGCCGAGACGCTGGGCGAGCTGCAAAAGATCAATGCGGACGCCGCCTTGCAGGCCAACGAGGAAGCGAAGACGGTGTTCAGCGTGGCCCGCGCCTGGGTGCTGGGCACCCTCGCGCTGTGCGTGGCGTTGGCGGCCGTACTGGGTGTGGCCATCACCCGCGCCGTTACGCGCCCCGCCCATCACGCCGTGTTGGCCGCCCGCGCGATTGCCGATGGCGACCTGGCGACCGAGGTGCCCCCCGGCGGCAAGGATGAAATGGGCCAGCTGCTGAATGCGCTGGGCGACATGCGGGCCAACCTGGCGCGTGTGGTGTCGGGCGTGCGTGGCAACGCCGAAGGCGTGGCCTCGGCGAGCGCACAGATCGCCTCAGGCAACAACGACCTGAGCGCACGCACGGAACAGCAAGCCAGTGCCCTGGAAGAAACAGCCGCCTCGATGGAAGAGCTGGGCTCCACCGTGCGCCAGAACGCCGACAACGCGCGAGCCGCCAACCAGCTGGCCGTGAGCGCCAGCACTGTGGCCGTGCAAGGCGGAGACGTGGTGGCCGAAGTGGTCGAGACCATGAAAGGCATCAACGCCAGCAGCAACAAGATCGCAGACATCATCAGCGTCATCGACGGCATTGCCTTCCAGACCAACATCCTGGCGCTCAACGCAGCCGTGGAAGCCGCCCGCGCCGGCGAACAAGGCCGGGGCTTTGCCGTGGTGGCCGGAGAAGTGCGCAACCTGGCAGGACGCAGCGCAGAAGCCGCCAAGGAAATCAAAGCCCTCATCACCGCCAGCGTGGAACGCGTGGAACAAGGCACTGCCCTGGTCGACAAGGCCGGAGCCACCATGACCGAAGTCGTCAGCGCCATCCGGCGAGTGACCGACATCATGGGAGAGATCAGCGCCGCCAGCAGCGAACAAAGCGCAGGTGTCGGCCAAGTCGGCGAAGCCGTCACCCAGATGGACCAGGCCACCCAGCAAAACGCTGCCCTGGTGGAAGAAATGGCCGCAGCTGCCAGCGCCCTGAACGCCCAGGCCGGCGAACTGGTCAACGCCGTGGCCGTGTTCAAGCTCGACGCCAGCAGCACGAACAGCAACTACAGCCAGAACCGCCACACGGCAGCGCCCGCCCGCACCCCCATTGCAGCGCCCAGCTACAAAGCCCCGGCCCGCAGCACCAGTCTGGGCAAAAGCGCCAAGACCGGCAGCAAACCAGCCGCCAGCCTGGCGGCGCCCAAGGCCAGCAGCCCGACAGCCTCACCCGCCGCCAAGCCCGCAACGCCCAGCCCGGCCCCGGCACCCAAGGCTGCGGGAAGCGACGACGACTGGGAGAGCTTCTGACCAAGGGCTGCGCAGGCCCCTGAGTGAAGAAATCAGGTCCAAACGGCTGCAAGCGCAGGTGGAACATGCGCTGAAAGCTATCAAAAACAAAGCAAGAAAGCACGCAGAGGAGGCTACCTTCTGCGTGCTTTTTTGTGGGCGGGCGCTTCGCGTCGGCGTAGTCGGATGCGCCGCCGCACCTGCCGGTCAGCGGTGCGGGTTCGGGTACACCAGATGCAGCCCTGGCAGCTGGGGGCGCTGGAACGGCTGCCACACCACGCCTGGCCCGTGCGGCTGGCTCAGCCGGTCGGCCACGGCCCACCAGGCGCTCGGGTTCAGGCCGATGCCAAAGTGGCTGGCCACCACCTCGATGTTCTCGGTGTGCGGGTTGTGGTCGGCGGGCGCCTGGATGCTGCCGCGCCAAGCCACCACGCCGTCGGTGCGCGAGTAGATGCTGGTGGTGGGCACCGGGGGCGCCTCGGGCAGGTTGTAGTTCTCGGTTTCGCGCTCGATGCTGCGGCCGCTGGCGAACTGGTAGATGCGCCATGCGTTGGTAGAGGTGTGGGGGCCGGCAAAGGGCGTGCCCAGGGTCACCACGCAGCGCACCAGGTCGGGCATTTCCTTGGCCAGCTCGCGGGCGTAGATGCCTCCCAGGCTCCAGCCCACCAGGCTGACCTTGTTGCCGCCGGCATTGGCCGCTTGCTGCAATTGGGCCTTGGCGTTTTCCAGCACGCCCTCGCGGGGCCCCAGGTTCAGGCCCTGGCCCCAGCCCAGCGTGTTGTAGTTGCGCGATTCGAGGTAGCGGCGCAGGGGCAGGGTGGTGGCGTCGCCAGCTGTCAGGCCCGGGAACACGATGACCGTGTGCCCATCCCCCAGGGGTGCACGCTGCAGCACAGGCCAGGCGGGCAGCACTGCGCCAAACTCCCACGGAGCCCGCAGCTCCAGGGCCAGCAGGGGCAGGCTCGGCGGTGGCATGTGGTCGGGGGCGGTGGATTTGCGGTCGGAGAAGAGGGGCATCGATTCGTCGTTCCAAAACGGCGCGTGCCAGGCAAGGCACACGGGTGGTGCGACGGTAGCAGTTTTTGCGCACCAGGGCGGGGCGCGAAATGGAGCAAGCTCTCCAATTGCCCCCGCCCGGGCCGGGGGAGTCCCCTTCAGATGGTGGGGGGGATTGCCCACGAATGTCACATTTTGCAACCGTGCGCTGCTATGCTTTGGATAGCTTTTGCGTTCGTCGCGTTCTGGCGCTGTTCGCAACCCTCCCGTTCCAACCGCCTGAAAGCCCGCGCCATGACCGCTATTGCCGACGCCGCTGCGCCTGCCGTCACCCACTCTGCGCACCCCTCGCTGGCCCCAAGCCCCACCGCAGCCCCTCGTGAATTCCTGACCTTTCGCCTGGGTGCTGAGGAGTACGGCATTGACATCCTGCGCGTGCAGGAGATCCGCTCATACGATAGACCCACGCGCCTGGCGCAATCGCCCGACTTCATCAAGGGCGTGATCGATCTGCGCGGCCGCATCGTGCCCATCCTGGATCTGCGGGTGAAGCTGCAATGCCCTGAAGCCAGCTACACCGACTTCACCGTGGTGATCATTCTGGACATCGGAGCCACGGTGATTGGCGCGGTGGTGGACGCGGTAGCCGATGTGGTCTCGCTCACTCCCGACCTCATCAAGCCCACGCCCCAGTTCGAGCGGCAGGGCCATGTGGACCCGGCCTTTGTCACTGGCATTGCCAGCCTGGGCGAGCGCATGCTGATCGTGATGGACATCGAAGCTTTGCTGAGCAGTGACGAAATAGGGCTGGTGAGATCAGCTGCGCACAAGTAATGTGACAACCCACTACACAAGATCAACACACAGAGGAGAAGAAGGATGAATCAGCTCAAGATTTCAACCCGGCTGGCTGTGGCATTTGCCGTCATGGTGCTTCTGTTGGTCGCTTTGGGGGCAGTGAGCTTGGTGCGGTCGGCCAGCCAGCGCGAGGCACTAAATGACATCACCGAGATGCGGATACCCATCACCAAATCGATGGGAGCTCTGGCTGATGGGGTGAACGTCCAGGCCATTCAATTCCGGAACCTCGCAATTTTCAACAATGAGAGCATCACCAAATCTTCAACAGAGCGTGTAGCTGCTGCGCGGATTGCCATTGCTGAGCAAATTAAAACGCTCACCACGCTCATTCAGTCGGAAAAAGGCAAGGAAATTCTGGCCCGTGTGCTACAGAGCCGCGCGGCGTTCCTCAAGCTCGGCGACGAGTACATGGTGCTTATTCAGCAAGGCCAGCGAGACGAGGCGCTGAAGCTCCTGGAAGAGAAGTTGCGTCCCGTTCAACTGGAGTATCAGAAAGCAATCCAGGAGCAAGTCGAATACCAGGCGCAAGTGACAGTGGCGGCGGGCCAGAGAGCAGAAGCTGAGGCGAACGCGCTGCAGCGTGACGTGTTGATTGCGGGCGCCCTTGCCATCGCCATCGCCATCTTTCTGGCCATCACCATCATTCGCTCCATCACCCGCCCCCTGGCGCAGGCGGTGGAAGCGGCCGACCGCGTGGCCGGTGGCGACCTGAGCGGCCAGATCGTCGTACAGTCCAAGGACGAAACCGGCCACCTGCTCAGCGCCCTGCAGCGCATGCAGCAAAGCCTGGTCAACACCGTCAGCTCGGTGCGCCAGAACGCCGAAGGCGTGGCCTCGGCGAGCGCACAGATCGCCTCAGGCAACAACGACCTGAGCGCACGCACGGAACAGCAAGCCAGTGCCCTGGAAGAAACAGCCGCCTCGATGGAAGAGCTGGGCTCCACCGTGCGCCAGAACGCCGACAACGCGCGAGCCGCCAACCAGCTGGCCGTGAGCGCCAGCACTGTGGCCGTGCAAGGCGGAGACGTGGTGGCCGAAGTGGTCGAGACCATGAAAGGCATCAACGCCAGCAGCAACAAGATCGCAGACATCATCAGCGTCATCGACGGCATTGCCTTCCAGACCAACATCCTGGCGCTCAACGCAGCCGTGGAAGCCGCCCGCGCCGGCGAACAAGGCCGGGGCTTTGCCGTGGTGGCCGGAGAAGTGCGCAACCTGGCAGGACGCAGCGCAGAAGCCGCCAAGGAAATCAAAGCCCTCATCACCGCCAGCGTGGAACGCGTGGAACAAGGCACTGCCCTGGTCGACAAGGCCGGAGCCACCATGACCGAAGTCGTCAGCGCCATCCGGCGAGTGACCGACATCATGGGAGAGATCAGCGCCGCCAGCAGCGAACAAAGCGCAGGTGTCGGCCAAGTCGGCGAAGCCGTCACCCAGATGGACCAGGCCACCCAGCAAAACGCTGCCCTGGTGGAAGAAATGGCCGCAGCTGCCAGCGCCCTGAACGCCCAGGCCGGCGAACTGGTCAACGCCGTGGCCGTGTTCAAGCTCGACGCCAGCAGCACGAACAGCAACTACAGCCAGAACCGCCACACGGCAGCGCCCGCCCGCACCCCCATTGCAGCGCCCAGCTACAAAGCCCCGGCCCGCAGCACCAGTCTGGGCAAAAGCGCCAAGACCGGCAGCAAACCAGCCGCCAGCCTGGCGGCGCCCAAGGCCAGCAGCCCGACAGCCTCACCCGCCGCCAAGCCTGCAGCGCCCAGCCCGGCCCCGGCCAAGGCAGGAGGCAACGACGACGACTGGGAGAGCTTCTGACCAAGGCCCCGCAGGCCTCTGGGTGAAGAAATCGGGTCAAAATGGCCGAAAGCGCAGGTGGAACATGCGCTGACAGCTATCAAAAACAAAGCAAGGAAGCACGCAGAGGGGGCTACCTTCTGCGTGCTTTTTTGTGGGCGGGCGCTTTGTTGGTGATGGCTGAAGGCATGCGTGGGGCGGGTCTGCCACCCGCTGGCGCGATGCTTGCTGCAGGTGCGTGATGGCGAGTTGCCGTTGTGGGTAGCGGCGCGCCAAGGTTGGCGGGCGATTTGTACGCAAACGTAACGGAAAGCGCTATGCTGAGCGGGCCCGCCACGGCGCGCGGCCCGTCGGTGGGTGGACATTCCTTTTTTGGCGCCGTTCTCCACAGGAGTTCTGCAATGGACCGAGGTTTCAACGCGTCGCGCACGTGCATGGGTGGCCGCCCCATCATCACCAGCGCGAGCTGCTGTGCGCCTGCCGTGTGGTCTTCGACGCCAACCGTGGCGCCGCCCAGGCCGCACCTGAGTCTGCTGCGCGCTCTCCGTATGCCCCTTTCCAACCGCTGGTGCGCTGCCAGTCGGGCGCAGCCTGTTTGCTTGTTTCCCTCAGGAGTGTTGTCATGAACCAGTTCAAGATTTCCACCCGCCTGGCGGGTCTGCTTGCGGCCTTGTGTCTGCTGGTGTTGCTGGTGGGCGTGGCGGGGCTGTATGGCATGGGCAATTCCAATGCCGGGCTCAAGTCGGTATACGACGACCGGGTGGTGCCGCTCAAGCAGATCAAGGTGGTGGCGGACATGTATGCGGTCAACGTGGTGGACACGGCCCACAAGGTGCGTGACGGTACGCTGACACCCGCACAGGGCCTGCAGTCGGTGGCCGATGCGCGCAAGGCCATCGAGGCCAACTGGAAGGCCTATCTGGCCACCCAGCTGGTGCCGGAGGAAACCCAGTTGGTCGAGCGCTTCAAGCCGCTGCAGGCCAAGGCAGATGCGGCTACCGATGTACTGGCGGGGCATTTCAAGTCTGGCGATGTGGCGGCCCTGACCGCGTTTGCGGCCAAGGAGATGTACCCCGCCATCGACCCATTGCAGGAGGTGCTGGGCCAGTTGATGCAGGTGCAGCTGGACCGCGCCAAGGCCGAGTACGACAGTGCGGCCGCCAGCTACCAGACCATCCGCGCACTGGCGGTCACGGCCGTGGTGGCGGGCATCGTGCTGGCGGTGCTGATGGGCGGCGCCATGATTCGGCAGATTTCGCGCGCGCTGGGCGATGCGGTGCAGATCACCGACGCGGTGGCGCAGGGCGACCTGACCGTGGCGATCCATGCGCGGGGCAAGGACGAGATCGCCCAGTTGCTCAGCGGCCTCACCGCCATGCGGGACAACCTGGCGCATGTGGTGTCGGGCGTGCGTGGCAATGCCCAGGGCGTGGCGTCGGCCAGTGCCGAGATCGCATCGGGCAACAACGACCTGTCCATCCGCACCGAGCAGCAGGCCAGCGCGCTGCAGGAAACCGCTGCGTCGATGGAGGAGCTGAGTTCCACCGTCAAGCAAAACGCCGACAACGCGCGCCAGGCCAACCAGCTGGCGATGAGCGCATCCACCGTGGCGGGGCAGGGCGGCGATGTGGTGGCCGAGGTGGTGACCACCATGAAGGGTATCAACGACAGCAGCAAAAAGATCGCCGACATCATCAGCGTGATTGACGGCATTGCGTTCCAGACCAACATCCTGGCGCTGAACGCGGCCGTGGAGGCCGCCCGTGCCGGCGAGCAAGGCCGGGGCTTTGCCGTGGTGGCGGGCGAGGTGCGCAATCTGGCCCAGCGCAGCGCCGAGGCGGCCAAAGAGATCAAGTCGCTCATCACTGCCAGCGTGGAGCGGGTCGAGCAGGGCACCCAGCTGGTGGACAAGGCGGGTATCACCATGACCGAGGTGGTGGGGGCCATTCGCCGCGTGACGGACATCATGGGCGAGATCAGCGCCGCCAGCAGCGAGCAGAGCACGGGCGTGTCGCAGGTGGGCGAGGCCGTCACGCAGATGGACCAGGTCACCCAGCAGAACGCGGCGCTGGTCGAGGAAATGGCGGCTGCTGCCAGCAGCCTGAGCCACCAGGCCCAGGCCTTGGTGGGGGCGGTGGCGGTGTTCAAGCTCACGGCCGACCAGGCACGGGCATCGCAGCCTGGCGGCGCTGTGGACTCGGTGCCGCGCCCTGCGCCCGCAGCGGAACCGCGCAAGGCGGCGATGGGCGGTCATGCGGCGGGCAGCAAGGCAACCCTTGCTTTGCGCTCTCCCTCTGCTCCTGCCGCCAAAAAGGCACCTGCTGCCAGCGCCACCACCAAGGCCGCGGGCGCCGCACCCAAAGCGGCCCCACAAGCAGTGGCCGCCGGTGCCGAGGACGACTGGGAGAGCTTTTGACCGACGGTAGGCCGCGCCTGCACCGTTTGTAAGCTTTTTGCCCCGTTTTGGGGCGTAGACTTCCCCAAGCTGGTTCGGTGCCTGGCACTGCGCCGACAGCGCCCGCGATGTAGCACCCCAGCCCGAGCGTGCGCTGTTTTGACATCCCCACGGCTGACACAGGGGGCCGCACCCATGCTCCCACCGGCGCAGCGCTTGCGCAGTGGGCCGTCGACTCTCTTGTGATAATTTAAATTGATAAAATCATATTTATCAAAAATATGATATAATTATCACATTCCAGCCGCTGATTCCTTGTTGTCCCGCACAGGTGCGTGGCACCACATCGGCGCACCCATGGCTGGCAAAAGCCCCCATAAAAACCACGAAAGATTCCCATGAGCAACCTGAAAATCGGAGCGCGCCTGAGCCTGGCCTTTGGCCTTGTGCTGTTGATCACCGCCACCATCGCCGCCACCGGCGTCTGGCGACTGGCAGTACTCAAGGAGGCCAGCAGTCGCATTGCCACTGTCGAAATGGAACGCAACGCCCTGGCGCAGGAGTGGAAGGCGGCCATCGACCTGAACTGGGTGCGGGCGTCGGCGTCGCTCAAGGCCACGGATGCGGGCTACATCCAGTCGCTCACGGCAGACATGGCCACCACGTCCCAACGGGCCAGCGAGGCGCAAAAGAAGCTGGAGGCGCTGGTGGACGACCCCACCGAAAAGGCGCTGATGGAGCGTGTGGCGGTGACCCGCAAGGCCTATGTGGACGCGCGCGCCAAATTGCTGGAGCGCAAGAAGGCCGGGGAAGACGTGTTTGCGCTGGTGGACAGCGACCTCAAGCCCCTGGCCACCGCTTACCTGCAGTCGCTGGCCGATGTGGCGGACAACACGCACAAGCAGCTCGATGAGTTCGAGGGCGCCATCATCCAGGCCGCAGGCACCAGCCAGTGGGTGCTGGCGCTGGGGGCGGTGGTGTCGGTGGTGCTGGGCGCATTGTTTGCGCTGTGGACCACGCGTTCCATCGTGGGGCCGGTGCAGCGTGCGGTGCGGGCGGCCGATGAGATCAGCCACGGCAATCTGTCGGTGCAGATTCCCGACGTGGGCAATGGCCGCAATGAGATGGCCCAGCTGCTGCGCTCGCTGGACGAAATGCAGCAAAACCTGTCGCGCATCGTGGGGCATGTGCGCTCCGGCTCCGAGAACGTGGCCACGGCGTCGTCGGAGATCGCCCAGGGCAACAACGACCTGAGCGCACGCACCGAGCAGCAGGCCAGCGCCCTGCAGGAGACGGCGGCATCCATGGAGCAGCTCAATTCGACCGTGCGCCAGAACGCCGACAACGCCCGCCAGGCCAACCAGCTTGCGCAGAGCGCATCGACGGTGGCCGTGCATGGCGGAGAGGTGGTGAGCCAGGTGGTGGACACCATGAAGGGCATTCACGACAGCAGCAGCAAGATCGCCGACATCATCGGTGTGATCGATGGCATTGCCTTTCAGACCAACATCCTTGCGCTGAACGCGGCCGTCGAAGCAGCGCGTGCGGGTGAGCAGGGCCGGGGCTTTGCGGTGGTGGCGTCCGAGGTGCGCAGCCTGGCGGGCCGTTCGGCCGACGCGGCCAAGCAGATCAAAACCCTGATCAACGACAGCGTGGAACGCGTGGCCGCAGGCACCACGCTGGTCGATCAGGCGGGTGCAACCATGACCGAGGTGGTGGGCTCGATCAAACGTGTCACGGATTTGATGGGCGAGATCAGTGCCGCCAGCTCTGAACAAAGCCAGGGCGTGGCCCAGGTGGGCGAGGCTGTGACACAGATGGACCAGGTCACCCAGCAAAACGCTGCCCTGGTGGAAGAAATGGCCGCTGCCGCCGCCAGCCTCAACAACCAGGCGCAGGACCTGGTGAGCACGGTGGCGTTCTTCAAGCTGTCGCCAGCGCAGGCTGCGCAGCCAGCTGCGTCTGCCTTTGCGTATGTGCCCAAGGCTGCAGGCCCATCTCCGGCCTTGGCCGGTTCCAGCCGACCAGCCCCTGTGGCCCAGTCCAAGGTGCCGCCCCTGCGTGCGGCCGCCAAGCCCGCACCGGCTCTTGCGTCAACGGCGCCAGCTCGTTCGGGCAGCGGCAATGATGCTGACTGGGAGAGTTTTTGACAGTGACTCGCCGCCCTCGGTAGGCGTGACGGGCCCTGCCTTCGCCATGTGTTGGTTCAAACCTGGCTTTGATCTTGTCCGCGCGTCCTGCCTGACCGTTGCAGGTCAGGCGGCCTTGAAGGGGCTTCGCGCTTGCAGGTCGCCGAGGTAGCTTTCCACGCCAGCGCCTTCGCGGTCGAGAAAGCGCTGCACCGCCTCAGCAAATGCCGGGTGTGCCAGCCAGTGCGCGCTGGTGGCCTGCACGGGCAGCAGCGCGCGGGCCATCTTGTGCTCGCCCTGGGCACCCCCCTCAAACCGCACGGCACCGTGGGCGATGCACCACTGCAGCGGCTGGTAGTAGCAGGCCTCGAAGTGCAGGCAGTCCACGCGCTCCAGCGCGCCCCAGTAGCGGCCGTAGGCCACCAGCTCGGAGCGTGATTCGGGGCCTGATTCAGCGTCTTTTTGGGCTGATGCGCTAGATGCATATGCGCCGATAGCTATCAAACTGCTAGCAATAGGCCGTCCGTCCCGCTCCCCCACAAACAGCAGCCAGGCCTCGGGCATGTCCGCTGCCATGCGGGCGAAGAAGTGGCGCGTGAGGTAGGGCGGGTTGCCGTGCTCCAGATAGGTGCGCTCATAGCAGCGGTAAAAAAAATCCCAGTCTGCAGCGCTGATGTCCGCCCCGCGTGACCAGCGGAAGGTGACTCTGGCATCGGCAACGCGGCGGCGCTCCTGGCGGATCTTCTTGCGTTTGTCTTGCGACAGGCTGGCGAGGAACTGGTCAAAGTCCTGGTAGCGCGGGGTTTCGCCGTCGGTGGCGGCTACACCCTGGGCCACAGCGAGCGTGGGCCGCTCATTCTTCCAGTGAAACTGCACGGTGTGCCGCAGCATCAGGTCTTGTTGCGCGCTGGTCAGCACATCGTCATCGCTGGCAAACAGCACATGCACGGACGACACGTCTTCTTGCTCGCACCACTGGCACACCGCCTGCACCAGCAGGGCGCGCGTGGCGGCATCGCGGGCCAGCAGCCGGCTGCCTGGCACGGGCGTAAAGGGCACGGCAATGACGGCCTTGGGGTAGTAGGGCACACGGTGCTGCTCGTAAGCGCTGGCCCAGGCCCAGTCAAACACATATTCGCCGTACGAATGGCTCTTGAGGTACAGGGGGCAGGCGGCCACCAGGGTGTCGCCATCCCACAGCGTCATGAAGCGGGGCGTCCAGCCAGTGCGCGGCGTGGCGCTGCCGCTGCTTTCCAGCGCGGCCAGGTATTCATGCCGCATGAAGGGCGTGGGGTGGCTTTGCTGCGCCAGCAGGTGGTTCCAGGCGGTAGTGTCCACGTCCAGCACGGAGGGGAGCACGCGGGCGATAATGGCAGCTTCAGCCATGCAGGCCCCTGTGATGCACCTTTGATTGCGGGCCTGCAACGGCGGTATTCAACCTGGCCGCAGGGGCCGATTCCAGTTCCATGACGCTCTCCATTTGCACTGCGCAGCTCAACTTTGTTGTGGGCGACATGCCCGGCAACGCCCAAAAGATCATTGCGGCAGCCCGCGAGGCCTATGCCCAGGGTGCTCGCCTGTTGCTGACACCGGAGCTGGCCATCTGCGGCTACGCGGCCGAAGACCTGTTCCTGCGCCCTGCCTTCATTGCGGCCTGCGATGATGCCGTGAAAACCGTGGCCCGCGAGACTGCGGGGTTGAAAGGCCTGGCCATCGTGCTGGGCCACCCGCAGGCCATGGCCCCTGGCGCCCAGGCCTTCAGCGTCTGCTTCAACGCCGCCAGCGTGGTGCGCGACGGCAACATCGAGCAGACCTACGCCAAGCGCGAGCTGCCCAACTACCAGGTGTTTGACGAGCGGCGCTACTTCGTGCCCGGCAGCAAGCCCTGTGTGTTCGAGGTGGAAGGCGTGAAGGTGGGTGTGCTGGTGTGCGAAGACGCCTGGTTTGCCACCCCCGCGCGCGATACTGCTGCCGCCGGTGCGCAGTTGCTGGCGGTCATCAATGCATCGCCTTTCCACCTGGGCAAGGGCACGGAGCGCGAGGCCACCATGCGCTCCCGTGTGGTCGAGACGGGCCTGCCGCTGGTCTACGCCCACCTGGTGGGCGGGCAGGACGAGGTGGTGTTCGAAGGCCGCTCGTTTGTGCTGGCCGCCGACGGCTCGGTGGCGGCGCGGGCCCCTGCTTTTGTGGAAAAACTGCTCTATGCGCTAGTCGAATCTGCCCAGGGTGCTATCAAAATTACAGCAGAGGTTGCCCCAGAGCGCACGCTGGAGGCCGACCTGTGGGATGCCCTGGTGCTGGGTGTGCGCGACTATGTGGGCAAGAACGGCTTCCCGGGCGCGCTGCTGGGGTTGTCGGGCGGCATCGACTCGGCGCTGGTGCTGGCGATTGCGGTGGATGCGCTCGGTGCCGACAAGGTCCGCACGGTGATGATGCCGTCGCCCTACACCGCCGACATCAGCTGGATCGACGCGCGCGACATGGCCACGCGCATGGGCGTGCGCTACGACGAGATTTCGATCAAGCCGCAGTTCGAGGCCTTCAAGGCCGCGCTGGCCACCGAGTTTGCCGGGCTGCCCGAAGACACCACCGAAGAAAATCTGCAGGCACGTATCCGGGGCACGCTGCTGATGGCGCTGTCCAACAAGTTCGGCGCCATCGTGCTGACCACCGGCAACAAGAGCGAGATGTCCACCGGCTACTGCACGCTGTACGGCGACATGGCCGGCGGCTTTGCCGTGATCAAGGACGTGGCCAAGACCCGCGTGTTTGACCTGGCCCGCTGGCGCAATGCCAACGACCCGTATGGCACCTGCGCCAGCCCCATCCCTGAGCGCATCATCACCCGGCCGCCCAGTGCCGAGCTGCGGCCCGACCAGAAGGACCAGGACAGCCTGCCGCCGTATGAGGTGCTGGACGCCATCGTTGCCCGCTACATGGAAAACGATGAGCCCATCGAGTCCATCATCGCCAGCGGCTTCGCCCGGGCCGATGTCGAGCGCGTGACGCGCCTGATCAAGCTCAACGAGTACAAACGCCGCCAGGCGCCGGTAGGGATTCGTGTCACGCGCCGCAGCTTTGGCAAGGACTGGCGTTACCCTATCACCAGCAAATTCAGGGCGTGACGCTTCGGCGCCGTGCCCCCAGCCCGATTTTTTACATCCTCCAGGAGACCCGCCATGAAAATGATCACCGCCGTCATCAAGCCCTTCAAGCTCGAAGAAGTCCGCGAAGCCCTGGCCGAATGCGGCGTGACCGGCCTCACGGTGACCGAAGTGAAGGGTTTTGGCCGCCAGAAAGGCCATACCGAGCTGTACCGCGGCGCGGAATACGTGGTGGACTTTCTGCCCAAGGTGAAGGTCGAGGTCGTCGTCAAGTCCGAGGATGTGGACCGCTGCGTGGACGCGATCGTGAACGTGGCGCGCACCGGCAAGATCGGTGACGGCAAGATTTTTGTGACTGCCGTGGAGCGCACGGTGCGCATTCGCACGGGCGATCTCGACGACGCAGCGGTGTGAGGTGACAACCCCCTGAGCCGTTTCTTACCTTGCCCTTTCTCTTGAACGGCTGCGCCATTCGAGAAAAGGGAGGCAACGCCAGCGCAAGCAAGCGAAGCGCCGCATGCGCAGCCTGTTGGCCCTTGCTCGGTGGCCTTGGCTTGTGGGCCGCTCGAGTTTCGGAGTGCGGGGGGAGTCAGATCACCGAGCGCAGCGGGATGGGCGCTTGGTCAGGCCCTGCGTCTTGCACCAGCGCGCGCAGCAGGGCTTCTGCATCCGTGGATGCGTGCAACAGGCCCATCTGCCATTCACCCATGAAGCCACTGGCCACGCTGCCCTGCAAGAAACCCAGCAGGCCGTCGTAGTAGCCCGCCACATTCAGCAAGCCCAAGGGCTTGTCGTGGTAGCCCAGCTGGCGCCAGGTCCACACTTCAAACAGTTCTTCAAAGGTGCCGATGCCGCCGGGCAAGGCGAGGAAGGCATCGCTGCGCTCTGCCATCATGGCCTTGCGTTCGTGCATGGTCTGCACGATGTGCAACTCGTCACATTGGCGGTTGGCCAGCTCCTTGTCCACCAGCGCCTGCGGTATCACCCCCACCACCCGGCCGCCCGCCAGGCGCGTCGCCTCGGCCACTGTGCCCATCAGGCCACTGCGGCCACCGCCGTATACCAGTTGTCCGTTGTGAGTGCCGATCCATTGGCCCACTGCCTGCGCCGCCTGGGCATAGGCGGCGTTGTCGCCGGGGCGCGATCCGCAATATACGCACACAGAAAAAGTGGGTTCAGCCATGGAAAAACCTCTGAAACAATGCGGCGGCCCAGATGCCGATGCACAGCAGCAAGGCCAGCAGAACCGCTGCGCTGCCCATGTCCTTGGCGCGTTTGGACAGGTCATGCCACTCGGGCCCGATGCGGTCGATGGCGGTCTCGATGCCCGTGTTGAGCAACTCCACAATCATCACGATGACCACGGAGCCCGCCAACAAGGCGACTTCGACCCAACTGCGGCCCAGCCAGAGAGACAGCGGCAGCAGCACCATGGCGGCGATGGCCTCCTGGCGGAAGGCCTTCTCGTTCCACCCGGCCCGCAGCCCTTCCATGGAATAGCCGGCGGCATGCCAGATGCGATTGAGGCCCGAGCGCGCCTTTTGGGGGTTGGCCGGAGCGTCCGGAGAAGGGGAGGAGGGTTGCATGCGCTTATTTTTTGGGAATTTCGTAGTGCACCAGCCGGGTGCCGGCCAACGCGTCGTGCCAGAACTGCCGCGTGGGGTGGAACCGGCTGAGCAGCGCCCATATGGCCACCCAGCCTCCTACCAACACGAGAACGCTAAGCGCAGGCATTCCAAACATATACGCTCCCAGCGGCGGCAGAAACCATACCCAACTGAACACATAGCGCAGAAGTGCACGTGGCTGGCTGATGGCTTGTCCTTTCGTGTCGACGACTCGGATGTGCCAGGTTTTCTGGGCGAGGGTTTGTCCTTTCGCCCAAAACCAAATGAAGTAAATACCGAACACGACGAACAGAAACCCCATGCGAAGGTGTCGATTGTCTAGCGCGTGACGAGACTGACTCAAAGTGTCAAACAAATAGTCGGCAATGAAGACCACGCCGAACATCAGCATGCCTTCGTACAGCCAGCAGGCCATGCGCCGCCACAGGTTGGGCGTGGGGCCGCCCGCAAGGACGCCGCTTGAGGCGTTGGCCGCAGGCTGGGGCGTGGTGGGAGAGGGAGAAACGGACATTCCAGGTCAGGCCCGTCGGGCCAGGGCAGGTTGAAACCTACTGAGGATACAGGCCGGAGGTGTCAGGTGTTACTGCGGGGGTGCCGGGCGAGCCCGTGCTGTCGGCTCCGCCAGAGCCCAGGGGCGGAAGTACAGCAGGCACCGCACTGGGGATCGCCACGGGCGCTGTTTCCACGCCACCCGTCAAGGTTGCCGGCGCTGCGGATGCGGGGGCGGATGGCATCGCAGGCGCCGTCGGCTGAGGCACTGGGGCCGCAACGCGGGGCGAGTGGTCTACCACCGGTGGAATCTTGGGAGCGTTGGGGCGATCGGGGCTGGCTTGCGTTGCTGCAGGCACCTGGGCCAGCTTTTTGGGCGAGACAGGGCGCAGGGCCGTGGCAGCCCCGTGGGGATTGGGGGTCGCCTTGGAGGCCAACGCCTTGCGCTCTTCGTCAGACAGTGCCTGGTAGGCCTCCCACTGCGCCCGTTTGTCGTCCCCAGCCAGGCGCTTGGTGACCGCGTAGTTCAAGCGTGCCTGGTTGCGCTGCTGGGCACTCAGATTGGCCCAGTCGGTGATGCGGTCATGGAACTTGCGTTGTTCCTCTTCCGAAAGACTGGGGTAGTTGATGGCCAAGTCCAGCCAACGGCGTTTCTGGGCTTCGCTGATCAGCGCCCAGCGTTCCGACAGCGGATACAGCGCCAGTTTTTGCGCCGTGGTGAGCGTGCCCCAGCCTGGTCCTGATTCCGTGGCAGGGGGCATGTTCACGGCAGACAGGTCTGTGCGGGCGTTATTGGGGCGGGCCACTGCGGCCTCAGCGCCCGCCTGGAGCAATGTGCTGGGGGCCATGCGCATCTGCACCAACGCCTGCCAGCCACCAGCGGTAAGCGCACCCAGAAGCGCCAATGCCAGCACGAAGGCTGGCAGCGTGGAGGGAGCTTCAGAGGGGCTTGGGTGCATGCAGTCCAGAGTCAGGCAGGTCAGTTTGACTGCGCGGAGGTCTTGAGGAATTGTACGAAGCCTGGGTCCGAATAAGCGGCGGGAGGCAGGTCATCGGTCAGCAGAGCGGCATCCACCTCGGCCACATCGTTGGCACTGCGTTCGTCCTGCGCGATGTTGATGACCACCAGTCCCACGACCAGCGCCAGTAGAGGCACGGCGGACACCAGGGCATTCCACCAGCCACCGCCTTCGCCGCCACGGCCCAGTGTGGCGGTGCTGCCTGCGTTGACCACCACTGCTGCGGGGGCGGTGCGATGCACCGGCGCGGTGACTTTGCGTTTGGCCAACGCCTGCATGCGCGAGGCGCGCAGCCGCTCGGAGATGTCATAGGGCAGGGCGTCGGTGCCGCTGGACAGGCGCGCCGTGACGCGCAGCGCAAAGCGCTCGGCAGCAGCTTCAGCTTGGGTCGGTGGGGTCTGTACAGTGTTCTTCATGGCTCGATTCCTTTGGCCTTCAGTGCCTTGCTGAGGGTTTGTATGGCGCGAAAGCAGTGTGTTTTGACACTGCCTTCGGAGCAGCCCATGGCGGCAGCCGTCTCTGCGACGTCCATTTCCTCCCAATAACGCATCAGGAACGCTTCCCGTTGACGTGGTGGCAACTCTGCAATTTCTTCTTCAATGCCCTGGAATATCTGGGCCCGGCGGGTCAGGTCTTCCGCGCTTTCGGCTTTGTCGCCGTCTTCTGTCCCTGAGTACGCTTCGAGCAGATCAAAATCCGTGCCATCTTCACCTGGGCCTTCGAAGTCGCTCATGCTCGAAAACAGTGCATTGCGCGTCTTCTGGCGGCGAAACCAGTCCAGGGTGCAGTTGGAAAGAATCCGCTGGAACAGCATGGGCAGTTCGCCCGCCGGTTTGTCCCCGTAATGCTCGGCCAACTTGAGCATGCTGTCTTGCACGATGTCGAGCGCCGCTTCCTCGTTGCGAACGTGGTAGACCGAGCGCTTGAACGCGCGCTTTTCTACGCTTTTGAGGAAATCGGAAAGTTCTTGTTCGGTTGCCAAGACGGGTCAGCCCGGGAGGAGATCGGCGCAGATATCTGCAGTTTCGCAACTCAACGGCGCCGTAAAACCTCAGATTATCGCACCCGCCGGAGTTTTTTTCGGCTGCGGAGCGTTTTGTGAGTGTTGCAGTGCGATAATCAGGTTGCAATTCAAAAGGCAAACGGGTCACGGTCCGGCGCGGCAATCATCCCGCCCATGTCCTTGGCCTCAAGTTCCAAGCTGGCTTCACAAGAGCGCGTGCGAGGGGCACCCAAGGTTTTTCGTCAGAGAAATTCACAAAGGTTGATCGATCATGGAAATCTCCAAGGCTGAAATTTCTTCAGCAGTCGCTGCTTCGCAGGGCAACACATCTCCCGCTTCCGGTTCGCAGGACCTCATGGGTTCTGAGATCCTCATCAAGGCCCTCCAGGCAGAGAACGTCCAGTACATCTGGGGCTACCCTGGCGGCGCGGTTCTCTACATATACGACGCGCTGTACAAGCAAGACACCATCCAGCACGTGTTGGTGCGTCACGAACAGGCCGCCGTGCACGCTGCCGACGGCTACGCCCGCGCCACGGGTGAAGTCGGCGTAGCCTTGGTCACTTCGGGCCCCGGCTTGACCAACGCTGTGACCGGCATCGCCACCGCGTACATGGATTCGATCCCCATGGTGATCATTTCTGGTCAGGTGCCCACGCCCGCCATCGGGCTTGATGCCTTCCAGGAGTGCGATACGGTCGGTATCACCCGCCCCATCGTCAAGCACAATTTTCTCGTCAAGGACCCGCGCGACCTGGCCGCGACGATGAAGAAGGCCTTCCATATTGCCCGTACCGGCCGCCCAGGCCCTGTGGTGGTGGATGTGCCCAAAGATGTTTCCTTCAAGAAGGTGCCTTACACCGGCTACCCGCAAACGGTAGAAATGCGCTCGTACAACCCCGTGCGCAAGGGCCATGGCGGACAGATCCGAAAGGCCCTGCAGTTGCTGCTTGCGGCCAAGCGCCCTTACATCTATACGGGCGGCGGCGTGCTGTTGGGCAACGCCACCAACGAGCTGCGTACGCTGGTGGACATGCTGGGCTACCCGGTCACCAACACGCTGATGGGTCTCGGGGCCTACCCCGCATCGGACCGCAAGTTCCTGGGCATGCTGGGCATGCACGGCACCATCGAAGCCAACAACGCCATGCAGAACTGCGACGTGCTGCTGGCAGTGGGTGCGCGCTTTGACGACCGGGTGATCGGCAACCCCAAGCACTTCGCGCAGAACGACCGCAAGATCATCCACGTCGATATCGACCCGTCGAGCATCTCCAAGCGCGTGAAGGTCGACATCCCGATCGTCGGTGACGTGAAGGACGTGCTCACCGAGCTGATTTCCATGATCCGCGAGAGCAGCACCCGCCCTGACGCCGGTGCCCTGGCTGCCTGGTGGGACACTATTGAAGGCTGGCGCAAGCGCGAGTGCCTGAAGTACAGCATGGGCAGCGGCGATGTGATCAAGCCACAGTACGTGGTAGAGACGCTGTGGAACATGACGAAGGATGGTGATACCTACATCACGTCCGACGTGGGCCAGCACCAGATGTGGGCGGCGCAGTACTATCGGTTTGACGAGCCGCGCCGTTGGATCAATTCCGGTGGCCTGGGCACGATGGGTGTGGGCATTCCCTATGCCATGGGGATCAAGCTGGCCAAGCCACAGTCCGAAGTGTTTTGTATTACCGGCGAAGGCTCGGTGCAGATGAACATCCAGGAACTGTCCACCTGCCTGCAATACAACACGCCGATCAAGATCTGCTCGTTGAATAACCGTTATCTGGGCATGGTGCGCCAGTGGCAGGAGATCGAATACTCCGGTCGTTACAGCCACAGCTACATGGACGCGCTGCCCAACTTCGTGAAGCTGGCCGAGGCCTATGGCCACGTAGGTATGCTGATCGAACACCCCAAGGACGTGGAGCCTGCATTGCGCGAAGCACGCAAGCTCAAGGACCGCACGGTGTTCATGGACTTCCGTACCGACCCCACCGAGAACGTGTTCCCGATGGTGCAGGCCGGCAAGGGCATCACCGAAATGCTGCTGGGGTCGGAAGACCTCTAAGCCAAATCTGCCTCAGGCGCATGTTTTTCATGCGCTACCAGCTATCGAATAGATAGCATCTAAATTTTTGACGAATCTATTGCCTGCCAAGCCCATGCATTACCGTGCATGGGGGAGGGCAGCAAAAAGAGGAATCTCTTCATCATGAAACACATCATTGCTGTCTTGCTGGAAAACGAGCCTGGTGCTCTTTCCCGCGTCGTGGGTCTGTTCTCGGCCCGTGGCTACAACATCGAGTCGCTCACCGTGGCGCCCACCGAGGATGCATCGCTGTCGCGCATGACCATCCAGACCACGGGCTCCGATGACGTGATCGAGCAGATCACCAAGCACCTGAACCGCCTCATTGAAGTGGTCAAGGTGGTTGACCTCACCGAAGGTGCCTACACCGAGCGTGAGCTCATGATGGTGAAGGTGCGCGCGGTGGGCAAAGAGCGCGAGGAGATGAAGCGCATGGCGGATATCTTCCGTGGCCGCATCATCGACGTGACCGAGAAGAGCTACACCATCGAGCTGACGGGCGACCAGTCCAAGAACGACGCGTTCCTGCAAGCCATCGACCGCACGGCCATCCTGGAAACCGTACGTACGGGTGCCAGCGGCATCGGTCGCGGCGAGCGCATCCTGCGCGTGTAACGGATTTGCCTTCGACCGGCTAGCGTCGTTGGGCAGCCTTGCCGTGCTAAAGCACTGTCTGCAGCTCCCCGCCTAGCCATCCGGCCGAATCCAAATCCGATGTAAGACAATCGACTGTTTATTTTTCAACCCCAACAACGTATTTCAACCGGAGCGACCCATGAAAGTTTTCTACGACAAAGACACCGACCTGAGCCTGATCAAAGGCAAGACCGTGGCCATCATCGGCTACGGCTCGCAGGGCCATGCCCACGCACAAAACCTGAACGACAGTGGCGTGAAGGTCGTGGTCGGCCTGCGCAAGGGCGGTGCCTCGTGGGACAAGGTTGGCAAGGCCGGCCTGAACGTGCTGGAAGTCAACGACGCCGTGAAGGCCGCTGACGTGGTCATGATCCTGCTGCCCGATGAAGACATCGCAGCCGTGTACAAGAACAACGTCGAACCCAACATCAAGCAAGGCGCTTCGCTGGCCTTTGCCCACGGTTTCAACGTGCACTACAACCAGGTCGTGCCCCGCGCCGACTTGGACGTGTGGATGGTCGCCCCTAAGGCCCCCGGCCACACCGTGCGCAACACCTATACCCAGGGCGGCGGCGTGCCCCACCTGGTGGCCGTGCACCAGGACAAGTCCGGCAAGGCCCGTGATCTGGCGCTCTCCTACGCAGCAGCCAACGGCGGCGGCAAGGCCGGCATCATCGAGACCAACTTCAAGGAAGAAACCGAAACCGACCTGTTCGGCGAACAGGCCGTGCTGTGTGGCGGTGCCGTCGAGTTGATCAAGATGGGTTATGAAACCCTGGTCGAAGCTGGTTATGCCCCCGAAATGGCTTACTTCGAATGCCTGCACGAGCTCAAGCTCATCGTGGACCTGATCTACGAAGGCGGCATCGCCAACATGAACTACTCGATCTCGAACAACGCCGAATACGGCGAGTACGTGACCGGCCCTGAAGTGATCAATGAGCAGTCGCGCGCTGCCATGCGCAATGCCCTCAAGCGCATCCAGAACGGTGACTACGCCAAGATGTTCATCCAGGAAGGCCGCCTGAACTACCCATCGATGACAGCCCGCCGCCGCAACACGGCCGACCACAGCATCGAGAAGGTGGGCAGCCAGCTGCGCGCCATGATGCCCTGGATCGCCAAGAACAAGCTGGTCGACCAGACCCGCAACTGATGTTTCGTTTCTGAAGCGTCAAAAGGCCACTTCGGTGGCCTTTTTCATTGGCGGGCGGCACGGTGTGCAGGCGCTACACTGCGGCCTTCGCCTTTTGCGCGCTTGGCAGTCGGCATTCCTGCGGGAAATGGTTTAATACTATAAATTTAATAGCTGCTTGTGCAATATTTGCAAGCGCTGGAGGTCTGTTTGATGCATGACGGCAATGAGTCCACCGAGAACCCCGGTGTGATGGTGCGCAAAAGGCGCAAAGGCATCTACATCCTGCCCAATCTGTTCACGCTGGCGGCGCTGTTTGGGGGCTTTTACTCCATCGTCATGGCCATGAATGGCCGGTTTGATCAGGCGGCGGTGGGCGTCTTCTGCGCGATGGTGCTCGACAGCCTGGACGGGCGCGTGGCCCGCATGACCAATACCCAGAGTGCGTTTGGCGAGCAGATGGACTCGTTGTCCGACATGGTGTCCTTTGGTGCTGCGCCTGCCCTGATTGCCTATGAGTGGTCCCTGCAGGGTCTGGGCCGCTGGGGCTGGATTGCTGCGTTTGTGTACTGTGCCTGTGCGGCGCTTCGCCTGGCGCGCTTTAACGTGAATACGGGCGTTGTGGACAAGCGCTATTTCCAGGGGCTGCCTTCACCAGCCGCTGCGGCCTTGGTGGCAGGGTTTATCTGGCTGATGACCGAGCTGGGCGTGCGTCCCGGCGAAGACCACTGGCTGACATGGAGCCAGGTGACCTGGATCATGTTCTCCTTCACGCTGTATGCAGGGCTCACCATGGTGACCAATGTGCCGTTCTACAGCTTCAAGGATGTGCAGATGAAAAAGAGCGTGCCTTTTGCTGCCATCGTGCTCATCGCGCTGGGCATCGCTGTCATCAACATTCACCCCCCTATCGTGCTGTTTGGTGTGTTCGTGTTCTATGGCCTGAGTGGTTATGGCGTGTATGCCTGGCGCAAGGCCAAAGGGCAGCACAGCAGCGTGATCAGCACCTCTACCGACGAACCTGACGAGCGCGGTCTGCACAAGTGATGACCGTGATTTCCGGCCAGTTGTGCTACATTGCGGCATATGAATTTGTTTGCTCTGGCGCTACTGCTACCTCCCCACGGGCGGAGACAGTAGGCGCACGCGCACACTTTTCCACAGAGGCCCGTTTGCACCCGCGACGGGCCTTTTGTTTTGGGCGCCAGATTTCTACGTTGCGGGGCCCCACCCACTGATACCAGGAGAACAACATGGCTGACAAACTGATCATTTTCGATACCACCTTGCGCGATGGGGAGCAGTCTCCCGGCGCCTCGATGACCAAGGACGAGAAGCTGCGCATTGCCCGCCAGCTTGAGCGTCTGAAGGTGGATGTGATTGAGGCCGGTTTTGCAGCCAGCTCCAATGGCGACTTTGAAGCCGTGCAGGCGATTGCCAACGCCATCAAGGAGTCCACCATCTGTTCCCTGTCTCGGGCCAATGATCGTGATATTTCACGCGCTGCCGAGGCCCTCAAGGGCGCGGCGAGTGCCCGTATTCACACCTTCATTGCCACTTCGGCGTTGCACATGGAGAAAAAGCTGCGGATGACGCCTGACCAAGTGCTGGAGCAGGCCAAACAGTCGGTCCGTTTCGCCCGCAACCTGGTAGGTGACATCGAGTTCAGCCCTGAGGACGGCTACCGCAGCGACCCCGACTTTTTGTGCCGCGTGCTGGAAGCCGTGATTGCAGAAGGTGCCACCACCATCAACGTGCCCGATACCGTGGGCTATGCCGTTCCGGAGTTGTACGGCAACTTCATCAAGACACTGCGCGAGCGCATCCCCAATAGCGACAAGGCGATCTGGTCGGTGCATTGCCACAATGATCTGGGCATGGCGGTGGCCAACTCGCTCGCCGGTGTGAAGATTGGTGGTGCGCGGCAGGTCGAATGCACCATCAACGGTCTGGGTGAGCGCGCCGGTAACTGCTCCCTCGAAGAGGTGGTGATGGCAGTCAAGACCCGCCGTGACTACTTTGGTCTTGAACTGGGGATTGATACCCAGCACATAGTCGCAGCCAGCCGCATGGTCAGCCAGACCACTGGTTTTGTGGTGCAGCCCAACAAGGCCGTGGTGGGTGCCAACGCATTTGCTCATGCCAGCGGTATCCACCAGGATGGCGTGCTCAAGGCACGCGATACCTACGAGATCATGCGGGCGGAAGATGTGGGCTGGAGCGCCAACAAGATCGTGCTGGGTAAGCTCAGTGGTCGTAACGCCTTTAAACAGCGCTTGCAGGAACTGGGTGTCAGCCTGGATAGCGAAACCGAAGTCAACACCGCTTTCACGCGCTTCAAGGAATTGGCTGATCGCAAGAGCGAGATCTTTGACGAAGATATCTTGGCACTGGTGAGCGACGAGAGCGTGACTGCTGAAAAAGAGCAATACGGGTTCGTATCGTTGTTCCAGCAAAGCGAAACCGGTGAGCAGCCCCGTGCACGTATTGTGTTCACGGTGGATGGGCAAGAAGTGCGCGGCGAGGCCGAGGGCAACGGTCCCGTCGACGCCTCGCTCAAGGCCATCGAATCGCATGTGAAGAGTGGCGCCGAAATGGTGTTGTATTCCGTCAATGCCATCAGTGGCTCTACCGAGAGCCAGGGCGAGGTCACGGTGCGGTTGCAGAACAGCGGGCGTGTGGTGAATGGGGTGGGCGCGGACCCAGACATCGTCGTGGCGTCGGCGAAGGCCTACCTTAGCGCTTTGAACAAGTTACAAAGTAAAGCCGATCGGGTGGCCGCACAAGGTTGACTGATCAATTTATAATTCACTCACTTTCTCGGAAAGTCGCGCAAGGTATTGATCTTGCGCGACTTTTTTTGATTCTGTACACTGCTCAATAATTCTTACCGTTTGGAGCACTTTGATGCACCATCGCCGCAACGCTGCAGTGAATCGATTTTTCCAGTGGATGGGTTTCGCGCTCGTGAGCGCTGCCCTCATTTCGCCCTCTGTGCACGCGGCAGATGTCAAAAAGCCAGGGGTCAAAAAACAGCAGGTCAGCGCAAGCAACGCGAAGCGTGCCGTGGCACCACGCAAGGTGGCCGCCAGCATCAAGCCCACGCGCGTCGCTGCCCGGACTGCCAAAGCACCTACCAAGGTGGCGTTTGTTCCAGCCAAGCCCTCTTTCGGCCAGATGGCGGGCTTGCACGAGGTCAATGATCCGCTGGACCTCAAGTCCAGCGTAGCGCTGGTGGTGGACCAAGACACCCATGAGGTGTTGCTCCGCAAGAACGATCAGGCTGTGCTTCCCATCGCCTCGCTGACCAAGCTCATGACGGGTATGCTGATTTCGCAGGCCAAGTTGCCCATGGACGAACCTGTCACCATCACGCAGGACGATGTAGACACCGAAAAGGGGAGTCGGTCGCGTTTGACCGTGGGTACCACGCTGACGCGTGGCGAGATGCTGCACTTGGCGCTGATGTCCAGCGAGAACCGGGCCGCCCATGCACTGGGTCGTACTTACCCGGGTGGGTTGGAGGTCTTTGTGACGCAAATGAACGCCAAGGCCAAGTCACTGGGCATGAATGATACTCACTATGTGGAGCCCACGGGTCTGTCCAGCCGTAACCAATCTAGTGCCCGCGATCTTGCGACCTTGGTGGGTGTGGCGCATGGAGATCCTCTGTTGCGCGAGCTGTCCACTTCCCCCGGCTATGAAGTGGCGGTGGGGCATAAGACGCTTCAGTACAACAATACCAATGGTCTCGTGAAAAATCCTACCTGGGACATCGGTCTGCAGAAGACCGGTTATATCTCCGAGGCAGGTCGTTGCTTGGTGATGCAAGCCCAGGTGGCGGGACGCAAATTGATCATGGTGTTCCTGGACTCTGCAGGTAAATTCAGCCGACTGGGCGATGCCGAGCGGGTGCGCCGCTGGGTGGAGTCCAATCCTTCGTTGGCCGCACCATTACAGGCGGTACGGAGCAACAACGGCTGATACGTAGACATCTGTCCCACATGCGCCTGGCAGGCTGGTCCTGTCAGGCGTTTTCTTTTGTAGTGCGAGTCCGGCCTCGCAAACGGTCTTGGGTAAACAGGGTCAGCGGGCATCTCTTGTCTTGAGTGGGTTGGGATGCGATGAGCTGGCAAGACCATGCCGGAGGCTTGCTGCGCGTGTCCCACGCACACCGTGCAGCGCTTGCCTCGATGCCTCAATACGCCACTGCGGCCCCGCCCATGGCGCCATTGGCAAATGGGGTGTGGATGCAGAATATCAGCGCAATTCGGTGCGTTGGTTGGTGATTGGGTTGTGACTGGCGTCGGTACTTGGTGTATGACCCAGGGCCAGTGAAATTTCGTTCGCCGTTGCTTGCAGCTTGGGCAGCCAGCCTTCATCCAGTCTATCAGCGGGGGCAGAAATGGACAGGCCTGCTACCAGTTTTCCCTGGTCGTCATACACACCGGCTGCCATACAGCGCACGCCCAACTCAAGCTCTTCGTTATCGCGGGCAATGCCGTATTGCCGGGCCTTTGCCAGTTCCCGCTCCAGCACGGGCAGCTGGGTGATGCTGTTCCGGGTGTGGCCTGCAAGACCGGTGCGGGTGGCATAGGCACGAACGCGCTGGGGGTCATCCAGTGCGAGGAAGAGCTTTCCTGTAGAGGTCAGGTGCAGTGGCGCCCTGCCGCCAATGGCGCGCACGACCTGCATGCCCGACCGCTCACTGTAGGCACGCTCCACATACACAATCTCGTCGCCCTGGCGCATGCTCAGGTTCACGGGCTGCTGGATCAGCTTGTGCAGACTGCGCATGGGGGTCAGCGCCGCATCACGAACGCTCAGGCGTGCCTTCACCAGGTTGCCCAGCTCCAGCAGTCGCATGCCGAGCCGGTAGCTGCCCGATTCGGGGCGGTCCACAAACCGTCCAATGGTCAGGTCGTTCAGGATGCGGTGAGTCGTAGAGGGGTGCAGCCCAGTCTTTTCGCTGATTTCCTTGAGGGAAATCGCCTCTTCACGAGAAGCCAGAACATCGATCAGAGTGAACATGCGCTCAAGCACCTGAACGCTGGGTTTGAGAGGGATGCTGGAATCGGTTTTTTTCATGAGCGGCTATGGTGCGAAGGCCGCCACATTTTATCTTGTGAAATGTTAACGCGTATTCAGGTGCTCGCGTGGCCGGTGTCTGCGACCCGGTGCCATAGCCCATCGGTACGGATTTCATGGGGCACAAAGCGTGCCTTGTAGTTCATCTTGGGGCTGGTTTCTATCCAGTACCCCAGGTAGACATGGGGCAGGCCCAGTGCATGGGCTTGCGCAATTTGCCACATGACGTTGTAGGTGCCGTAGCTGCAATGGGGCTCGGGTTCGTAAAACGTATACACGGCAGACAGGCCGTCATCGAGCACGTCAAGAATGGAGACCATCTTGAGCGCACCGGGTTCGCCTGATGCGTCGGTCTCGCGGAACTCCACCAGTCTTGAGTTCACCCTGCTTTGCAGCAGAAACTGTGTGTACTGGTCGATGCTGTCATGGTCCATGCCACCGCCTGCATGGCGGCCGTTCTGGTAGCGCAGGTACAGCTGGTAATGTTCGGGCACAAAACACAGCCGTAGCACCCGGGCCTGCAGTTGGCCGTGGCGTGTTGCCGCGCGTCTTTGGCTGCGATCAGGCTTGAATTCGTTGACCAGGACCCGCAGCGGTGTACACGCCTGGCATCCGTCGCAATAGGGGCGGTAGGTGAACATGCCACTGCGGCGAAACCCTTTGGTTACGAGATCGGAATAGAGATCGCTCTGGATCAGATGGCTGGGAGTGGCGACCTGCGATCGTGCCTGACGGTCCGGCAGGTAACTGCAGGGGTAGGGGGCTGTCGCGTAAAACTGCAGGGTCTGCAGTGGAAGGTCATTGAGTTGCGTCATGCCGGATCGATCTTGGGTGGCAGCAGCTCGTTCCAGTATACGGGCTCAAATCTCCAGGGGATGGCAGGCTGTTGTCGCGCTTTGTCCACATGTACCAGGAAATCGGCGCGGGGTATTTCCCGGCCGCCCAGGGAGGTCAGGTGCTGCGTATTCTGCTGGCAGTCAATCAAGGTGATGCCATGGCGGCGGCACAGGCAGACCAAGGCTGCAAGAGCGATCTTGGAGGCGTCGGTCGCATGGGCAAACATGGATTCTCCGAACACCGCACGACCCAGTGCCACGCAGTACAGGCCCCCTATGAGTTGGTTGTCCACCCAGGTTTCCACGCTGTGGGCATGGCCTGCTCGGTGTAAATCAGTGTAGGCGTTCACCATCTCCGGCACGATCCAGGTTCCAGCCTGGCCCTCGCGTTCCTTGGTGGCACAAGCCGTGATGACGTCCTGGAATGCGCTATCGACGCGTATTTCGCAATGCGCCTGTCTGCGAAACGCCTGCAGCCGTTTGTTCAGTGATCGATGCAGCCGAAATTCCGACATTGGCAGCACCATGCGCGGATCGGGTGCCCACCACAGGATGGGTTGCCCGGGGCCATACCAGGGAAAGGTACCCTGCGCATACGCGGCACGGAGGCTGTTCACATCCAGTGCACCACCTGCGGCCAGCAGTCCCGGCGCAGGGTCGCCCTCTCCCCACGCAAGGGTCGGGGCGGGAAGGGGGTCGTCAGGTTCGAGCCAGGGTAGTTGCGGGGGCATGCGGGTGTGTGTCGCAAAGGCACTATTGTCTGGCACGCGCTGGCACGCTGCGTGGTGGGGGCGGCCAACAAAAAAGCCCCACACTCAGAAAGTGTGGGGCTTTTTCAGATTGGCTCCTCGACCTGGGCTCGAACCAGGGACCTACGGATTAACAGTCCGGCGCTCTACCGACTGAGCTATCGAGGAACAAGACTTAGATTATATACACAAAAATTGTGCCGAATCCACAAAACTGACTGCATCGGTTCGCAAACCCACGCGCCAACCTGAAGCCGTATGGCGCGATATGCTGGGCACCCTGCTGCCAATTTGGCAGTCTGTGCCTTGTCTCCAAGCCTGTCTCATATTTCATGACCATCCACACCATTTTGAAAATGGGCGACCCCCGCCTGCTGCGCGTTGCGCAGCCTGTCACTGCGTTCGACACTGACGAGTTGCATCAGCTGGTGCGGGATATGTTCGAGACCATGGCCTCCGTGAACGGAGCCGGCCTTGCCGCGCCGCAGATTGGGGTAGACCTGCAACTGGTGATCTTTGGTTCCAACGACCGCAATCCGCGCTATCCGGATCGGCCGCTTGTGCCGCCCACCGTACTGCTCAACCCGGTGATCACGCCCCTGGGGGTGGAAGAAGAGGAAGACTGGGAGGGTTGCCTCTCCGTGCCCGGTTTGCGCGGCAAGGTGCCCCGCTGGTCGCGCATCCGCTACACAGGCTTCGATTTGTACGGCGACCCCATTGACCGCACGGTAGAGGGCTTCCATGCGCGTGTCGTACAGCACGAATGCGACCACCTGATCGGCAAGCTGTATCCCATGCGGGTGCGTGATTTCACGCAGTTCGGTTTTACCGAGGTGCTGTTCCCGGAGATCAGTGCCACCGAAGACGACTGATAGGGATCCTCTCCTGGGCCTATCCCTGCGCGGTCAGGACGACAGTTCCTGCAGCAGCTCGGTTTCGATCTGGATCTGGCGGGCGTTGTTTTGCAGCTCTGGGCCCTGGATGAGAAAAGTGTCTTCCACCCGCTCGCCCAGGGTACTGACCTTGGCCAGTTGCACGCTCAGGTGATGCTGCGCCAGGATGCGAGCCACGAGATAGAGCAGACCGGCACGGTCGCTGGCCGAGATAGCCAGCAGCCAGCGCTGCGCCTTTTCGTCGGGGCGCAAGGTCACCCGGGGCGCTACCGGAAAGCTCTTGACCCGGCGTGACACCCGCTTGCGGGTGGGTTCTGGCAAAGGGCCGCCTTCCTCGATCACGCGCATCAGGTCGCTCTCGACCATGTGGGTCAGCTCGCGGTAGTGCCCTGGCTGCTCCGATGCCGAAGAGGCCACGACCTGAAAGGTGTCCAGCGCATAGCCGTTGTTGGCGGTGTGCACCCGCGCATCGAGGATGCTGAAACCCACACGGTCGAAGTAGCCGCAGATGCGTGCAAACAGGTCGGCCTGGTCGGCGGCGTAGACCATCACCTGCAGCCCATCACCCGCCAGCGACTGGCGGGCGCGCACCACGGGCTTGGCCGTGCCTACATGGCGCGACAGGTGGCGTGTGTGCCAGGCAATGTCAGCAGCGTCGTGGCGCATGAAATAGCTCACGTCCAGCGTGGCCCATAGCGTCTTGTGCGCTTCAAAGGGCAGGGCGTTGAGCGCCAGCAGCACCAGCGCCTCGCGCTTGCGGGCTTCGATTTCGGCAGCAGCATCGGGTGCGCGGCCACCCAGGGTGCGCAGCGTGGCGCGGTACAAGTCTTCCAGCAGCTTGCCTTTCCAGGCATTCCAGACCTTGGGGCTGGTGCCACGGATGTCCGCCACCGTGAGCAGGTACATGGCCGTGAGGTTGCGTTCATTGCCCACGCGGCGTGCAAAGGCAGCAATCACATCGGGGTCGCTCAGGTCCTGCTTTTGCGCCACAGTGCTCATGGTCAGGTGCTCACGCACCAGAAACTCGATGAGCCGGCCATCTTCGCGGTCCACGCCATGCTGGCGGCAAAAGCGCCGCACTTCTTCAGCGCCGATTTGCGAGTGGTCGCCACCGCGTCCCTTGCCAATGTCGTGGAACAGCGCGGCCACGTAAAGAATCCACGGCTTGTCCCACCCTCCCGCCAGTTGCGAGCAAAACGGGTATTCGTGCGCATGTTCCGCCATGAAGAAGCGGCGCACATTACGCAGCACCATCAGGATGTGCTGGTCCACCGTGTAGACGTGGAACAGGTCATGCTGCATCTGCCCCACGATGCGACGGAACGGCCACAGATAGCGCCCCAGCACCGAGGTCTGGTTCATCAACCGCATGGCGTGCGTGATGCCCGAGGGCTGCTGCAGGATGCGCATGAAGGCATCGCGGTTGACCGGGTCTCGACGGAAGGCGCTGTCCATCACGCCGCGTGCGTTGTACAGCGCACGCAACGTGCGCGCCGACAGGTCCTTGAGCCCGACCGTGGTCTGGTAGAGCAGGAAGGTCTCCAGGATCGCGTGCGGGTCGCGGGTGTAAAGGTCGTCGCTGGCCACCTCGATAAGACCCGCCTTCTCAAAGAACCGTTCGTTGATCGGACGCGGCTCATGGGTCGATGGGTTCAGGCGCTCTTCAATGTTGAGCAGCAGGATCTGGCTGAGTTGCGACACGGCCTTCGCTGCCCAGTAGTACCGACGCATCAGACTTTCGCTGGCCCGCATGGGCAGGCGCGAACCATCGGGTGCTTGCGAGCGGTAGCCGAACGACTCGGCCACGGCGGTCTGCAAGTCGAACACCAGCCGGTCTTCGTGCCGCCCGGCAGCCGCATGCAGACGGGCGCGGATCAGGCACAGCAGCGCCTCGTTGCGCTCGATCTGGCGCACTTCAAAGGCCGTGGCCAGGCCACTGGTGGCCAGTTCCTTCCAGTTGCTGCCCAGCCCGGCAGCCTGCGACACCCACAGGATCATCTGCAGGTCCCGCAGCCCGCCGGGCGACTCCTTGCAGTTGGGCTCCAGCGAATAGGGCGTGTTCTCGTATTTGGTGTGGCGCTGGCGCATCTCCAGGGTCTTGGCGACCAGAAACGCCTGGGGGTTCATCTGCGCGCGGTACTGGCGCTGGAATTCTGCAAACAGCGCGGCGCTGCCGCACACCAGCCGCGATTCGAGCAGCGAGGTCTGCACGGTGACATCGCCCGCGCTTTCGGCAAGGCATTCGGCCACCGTGCGCACGCTCGATCCGATCTCCAGGCCCGTGTCCCAGCAGCTACCGATGAAGCCTTCCAGCTTCGTGCGCAAGGCACTGCCGGCCTCGGGCGCCGTGCCGTCGGGCAGCAGCAGCAGGACATCGACATCGGAATAGGGGAACAACTGGTCGCGCCCAAATCCACCGACGGCCACCAGGGCCATATCGTCGGGCAGCTCAGCACGCTGCCACAGGGTCTGCAGCAGGTTGCCCGCCAGCGACGACAGCTTGCGCAGCAGCACACGGATGCCGCGTGTCGATGCGCCGGTGGATTGCATGGCCGCCAGCAGCGCGGCCTTGTCGCTGCGGTAGGCGTCGCGCAGGGCATGGAGTTCAGTCATGGTCGGTAAGTATCGTGGGAGGCCATGAAAAAGCCATGCAAGAGTTGTGTTGTGCAAGCAGCTGCCTTTTTGCGCGGGAACCGGCGGCCCGGCGCTCGCCTCAGGTCTTGGTGGCTGTCACAAAGGACGGCAATGGGGGCGAACCCGCTGACAGCGTCATCACCTCGTACCCCGTGGGCGTGACCAGTACCGTGTGCTCCCACTGGGCCGACAGGCTGTGGTCCTTGGTCACGATGGTCCAGCCGTCGTTGCCAAATTCCTTCACTTCGCGGCGGCCGGCATTGATCATGGGCTCGATGGTGAACACCATGCCGGGTACCAGTTCTTCGAGCGTGCCGGGCTTGCCATAGTGCAGCACCTGGGGTTCTTCGTGGAACTTTTGGCCAATGCCGTGGCCGCAGAACTCGCGCACCACCGAGAAGCCGTGCCCTTCGGCAAACTTCTGGATCGCGTGGCCGATATCCCCCAGCCGCGCGCCTGGCTTGACCTGCACGATGCCATGCCACATGGCTTCAAACGTCAGCGCTGACAGGCGCTTGGCGGCGATCGAGCATTCGCCGATCAGGAACATACGGCTGTTGTCGCCGTACCAGCCGTCCTTGGTGATCACGGTCACGTCCACATTGACGATGTCGCCCTTCTTGAGCGGCTTGTCGTTGGGGATGCCGTGGCACACCACATGGTTGACCGAGGTGCACAGCGAAGCCGGGTAGGGCGGGTAGCCCGGTGGCTGGTAGCCCACGGTGGCCGAGATGGTGCCCTGCTGGGCCATGCATTCGGCGCCCAGGCGATCGATTTCTTTGGTGGTGATGCCGGGCTTGATGTGCGGTGTGATGTAGTCCAGCACTTCGGAGGCCAGACGGCAGGCCAGGCGCATGCCCTCGATGTCCTCGGCGCTTTTGATGGTGATGCTCATGGCGCAATTATCCCATTGGCCCCCCGGCTGCGCAGGCGGCCCGGCCATGCCCGGTAAAATGGAGGGCTCCGGTGCTGGTTGCACGCTGGCGCCCGGAGCCACCCTCTACCCCTGACACCCCCCAACAGGCCGCTACCGTGACCTTGCACATGACCACGCTGGCGGGCGGCAACGCCCTCAGCTCCTTCCGCGCCCAGCAACTTCAACCCGCCCTGGAGGCGATCCACCCCAAGATCAGTGGCATTGCAGCGCGTTTCGTGCACCTGGTCGCCACCGATGCGGCCCCCACTCCTGCAGAACAAGAACGCCTGGCCGCGCTGCTGACCTACGGCGACCCCTACGCGGGCCCTGAAGACGGCGCCGCGCTCATCGTCACGCCCCGCCTGGGCACGCTGTCGCCCTGGGCCTCCAAGGCCACCGACATTGCGCGCAATTGCGGCATCGCCATCCGCCGTGTCGAGCGCATCACCGAGTACCGCATCAGCCTGAAATCCGGCCTGCTGGGCAAGACGCCCGAGCTGACGGCCGAGCAACTGGGCCAGATCGCGGCCCTGCTGCACGACCGCATGACCGAATCGGTGGTGGCCGACCGGAGCGCAGCAGCCGCCCTGTTCACCGAACTGCAGCCCGCGCCCATGGAGCATGTGGATGTGCTGGCCGGTGGTCGCGCTGCACTCGAAGCGGCCAACACCCGCTTCGGCCTGGCCCTGGCCGACGATGAAATCGACTACCTCGTGACTGCCTTCACGGGCCTGAAGCGCAACCCCACCGACGTGGAACTGATGATGTTCGCGCAGGCCAACAGCGAACACTGCCGCCACAAGATCTTCAACGCCGAGTTCACCATCGACGGCGTGGCGCAGAGCAAGAGCCTGTTCGGCATGATCCGCAACACGCACCAGCTGGCGCCCCAGCACACGGTGATCGCGTATTCGGATAACGCCTCGGTCATGGAAGGCCATCAGGTAGAGCGTTTTGTGGCCAAAATGGCCGCTGGCGCTAGTGAATCAAGCGCTGGTAGCTATCAAAAAAGTAGCATTACCCAGCATGTGCTGATGAAGGTGGAAACGCACAACCACCCCACGGCCATCTCGCCGTTTCCCGGTGCATCGACCGGCGCCGGCGGCGAGATCCGCGACGAAGGCGCCACGGGCCGGGGCTCCAAGCCCAAGGCGGGCCTGACGGGCTTCACTGTGTCCAAGCTCTGGGGCAGCACCGTGGGCAAGCCTGAGCACATTGCCAGCCCGTTGCAGATCATGGTCGAAGGCCCCTTGGGCGGCGCGGCGTTCAACAACGAGTTCGGCCGTCCCAACCTCAACGGTTACTTCCGCGAGTACGAGCAGAACGTGGGCGGCGTGCAACGCGGCTACCACAAGCCCATCATGATCGCGGGCGGCGTGGGCGTGATCGATGCCGAGCTGACGAAGAAGATCGAATTCCCTGCAGGCTCGCTGCTGATCCAGCTGGGCGGCCCCGGCATGCGCATCGGCATGGGCGGCAGCGCCGCCAGCTCCATGGCCACCGGTACCAACGCGGCTGAGCTGGACTTTGACTCCGTGCAGCGCGGCAACCCCGAGATCGAGCGCCGTGCTCAAGAGGTCATCAACCACTGCTGGGCGCAGGGCACAGCCAACCCCATCCTGGCCATCCATGATGTGGGCGCGGGCGGCTTGTCCAACGCCTTCCCCGAGCTGACCAACGACGCAGGCCGTGGCGCACGCTTTGACCTGCGCGCCGTGCAGCTCGAAGAATCTGGCATGGCTCCCAAGGAAATCTGGAGCAACGAATCGCAAGAGCGTTACGTGCTGGCGATTGCGCCCGAGTCGCTGGAACAGTTCAAGGCCTTCTGCGAGCGCGAACGCTGCCCGTTCGCCGTGATCGGCACCGCCACCGAAGAACGCCAGTTGGTGCTGCACGACCCCGCCGCCACGGCCGACGACCAGAAGCTGCCCGTGGACATGCCCATGAACGTGCTGCTGGGCAAGCCGCCCAAGATGCACCGTGACGTGAAGACCGTGGTGCGCGAATTCGCTCCCATGGACCTCACCGGCGTGCCGCTGCAAAAGGCCGTGATCGACGTGCTGGCCCATCCCACGGTGGCGTCCAAGCGCTTCCTCATCACCATCGGCGACCGCACCGTGGGTGGCCTCTCCCACCGCGACCAGATGGTCGGCCCCTGGCAGGTGCCTGTAGCCGATTGCGCGGTAACGTTGGCCGATTACAAGGGCTTTGCGGGTGAGGCGATGAGCATGGGCGAGCGCACGCCGCTGGCCGCCATCAACGCGCCTGCGTCGGGCCGCATGGCCGTGGCCGAGGCCATTACCAATCTGCTGGCTGCGCCCATTGAGCTGCCGCGTGTGAAGCTGTCGGCCAACTGGATGGCCGCCTGCGGCGAGCCCGGCGAAGACGCTGCGCTCTACGAAACCGTGAAGGCCGTGGGCATGGAACTGTGCCCCGCGCTGGGCGTGTCCATTCCCGTGGGCAAGGACAGTCTGTCCATGCGCACGCAGTGGAATGAAGGTTCCGACAAGAAGAAAGTCACCTCGCCCGTCAGCCTGATCGTGAGCGCCTTTGCTTCGCTGTCCGACGTGCGCGGTACGCTCACTCCCCAGCTTAACGCCACCGAGGCCGATACCACGCTGGTGCTGATCGACCTGGGCAAGGGCCAGAACCGCATGGGCGGCAGCATCCTGGGCCAGACGCTGGAGCAAAGCGGCAACGTGGTGCCCGATGTGGACGACCCCAAAGACTTGGTCAACTTGGTCAACGCCGTGAACGCACTGCGCGCCCAGGGCCGCATCCTTGCGTACCACGACCGCAGCGACGGTGGTCTGCTGGCTGCAGTGGCAGAAATGGCCTTTGCGGGTCATGTGGGCGTGTCGCTCAACGTCGATCTGCTCGTGACCGAAGGCGACGGTATCAGCGACAGCCGCGCCGAAGTGGGCGATGCCAAGAACTGGTCGGGCCAGGTCAGTGCGCGCCGCGAAGAACTCACGCTCAAAGCTCTGTTCAATGAAGAACTGGGCGTGGTGCTGCAGGTCAAGACCAGCGAGCGCAATGACGTGATGCAGACCTTGCGCGAGCATGGCCTGTCCAAGTTCAGCCACTTCATTGGCAAGACGCGTCCCGCCTCGTCGTCCATCGATGCAGGCAAGGGCGAACTCCAGGTCTGGCGCGATGCCAAGGCCGTGTTCAGTGCCTCGCTGGCCGACCTGCACCAGGTGTGGGATGCGGTGAGCTGGAAGATCTGCCAGCAGCGCGACAACCCCGCCAACGCCGATGCCGAGCACGCTGCAGCGGGCGAGCCCGCCGACCCGGGCCTGCACGTGCACCTGACGTTCGACGCGGCCGACAACGTGGCCGCGCCGTACCTCAACCTGGCCAAACCCAAGGTTGCGATCCTGCGCGAGCAGGGCGTGAACTCGCACATCGAGATGGCCTACGCCTTCACCGAGGCAGGCTTCGAGGCGTATGACGTGCACATGACCGACCTGCAGACTGGCCGCGTCAAGCTCGAAGACTTTAAGGGCGTGGTGGCCTGCGGCGGCTTCAGCTATGGCGACACGCTGGGCGCGGGCATTGGATGGGCGCGGTCCATCACCTTCAACCCGGTGTTGGCCGCACAGTTCCAGGGCTTCTTCGGTCGCACCGACACGTTCGGCCTGGGCGTGTGCAATGGCTGCCAGATGTTTGCTGAGCTGGCCGACATCATCCCCGGCGCGCAAGACTGGCCGCGCTTCACCACCAACCAGAGCGAGCGCTTCGAGGCCCGCCTGTCGCTGGTGGAAGTGCTCGAATCCCCCAGCCTGTTCCTGCAAGGCATGGCAGGCAGCCGCCTGCCGATTGCGGTGGCACACGGCGAGGGCTATGCCAACTTCAAGTACCGGGGCAATGCCGACAAGGCCATCGCCGCCATGCGCTACGTGGACAACCATGGCCGCGCGACGGAGCAGTACCCATTCAACCCCAACGGCAGCGCGGGTGGCCTGACGGCAGTGACCACGCAGGATGGCCGCTTCACGGCCATGATGCCGCACCCCGAGCGCGTGTTCCGCAACGTGCAGATGAGCTGGACCAGCGAAGACAAGGCGCAGTACAGCGGCTGGATGCGCATCTGGCGCAACGCGCGCAAGTGGGTGGGGTAGCAAGGGGCATCCCCCTGAGCGGCTGCGCCGCTTCCCCCTTCTCTCGATTCGCTGCGCGAATCGGGAAGAGGGACGCAGCCCTCGCTGCGGGGCGGCCCTTGCTCGGCAGCCCTGGCGCTTAGGGTGCGCGGGCTCGGCGGTCTGATGGTGGCGCTATCGCGCCGGGCCAACCCTTCAAAGTCGTGTTCAGGCCGCTGTTAAGGTGCGCTGGTACATCAGCAGCCGCCCTTTGTACGCCGGCACATCGGCCAGGGCGGGGTGGTCCAGTCGCTCTTCGATCACATCGAAACGGTGCACAGCCATCTGCTTATGGAAGGTGGAGCGGTTGCCCCTGTTCGGGTCCACGATCCAGATCTGCGCGCCGTCGCCTGCGTGGTGGTCCAGAAAGGTGGCCAGGGACGCACGAGCGTCGCGTTCGTACAGCACATCGCTGCCGATGATGAGGTCGAACTGGCCTTGCACCGCGTTGGCCGGTGCTGGCGCGTCCGAGCCCCATTGACCCGTGCGGTACTTCACGGGTGACAGGCCGTTCAAGCGCGCGTTTTCCTGCAGAAACTGTTGGGCCAGAGGATGGCAGTCGCTGGCGGTGACATCGATACCGCGCCGGTGGCACACCAGGCTGGCCAGACCCAGTCCGCAGCCGATCTCCAGCACACGTTCGCCCGCCAGCAGGGGGCGGCTGGCCATGCGCTGGGCCAGCTGCGCGCCCGACGGCCACAACAGGCCGAAGAGGGGCCAGGCGGCCGATGAGATACCCAGCGCCTCGGCGGCGCCCAGCGGGTCGGCAAACTGCTGCTTGTCCAGCAGCGACTGGATGATCAGGTCTGCCGCGCCGGTGATGGCGATGTCTTCTTGCTTGGTCAGGTAGCCGGGCATGGCGGGGCGGTGAAGCCCGCAGAAGGCCCCATAGTGGATGAGGGCGCGAGTATGCGCCTTGTGGCTGGGCAGGCATGCCCGCAGGCGGTGTGGGGCTATCTGCAAATCGCATGGCCGCTGCACGACGATGGGGCTTGCGCGGCGGTTGCCTGTGCGTTGCTATAGTGCGGCGCACACCGGCGGCTTGTTCGCCGCATTTTTTTGCGACTCATCCCAAGGACTTCCCATGGCCGCTGGCAGCCTGCTTGCTTTGCTCGACGATATCGCCACCATCCTCGACGATGTGGCCTTGATGACCAAGGTGGCGGCCAAGAAGAGCGCTGCCATGGCCGACGATGTGTCGGTGATGACCAAGGTGGCTGCACAGAAGACGGCGGGCGTGCTGGGGGACGACCTGGCGCTCAACGCCCAGCAGGTGACTGGGGTGCGCGCTGAGCGCGAGATTCCGGTGGTGTGGGCGGTGGCCAAGGGCTCGTTCATCAACAAGGTCATCCTGGTGCCCGCTGCGCTGCTGATCAGCGCCTTTGCGCCGTGGGCCGTGACGCCGCTGCTGATGGTGGGGGGCGCATTCTTGTGCTTTGAGGGCTTTGAGAAGGTCGCGCACAAGCTGCTGCACGCCCAACATGAGGATGAGGCCGAGCATGAGAGCCACGCCAAGGCCAATGCCAATCCGGCGGTGGATCTCGTGGCCTTTGAAAAGGACAAGATCAAGGGCGCCGTGCGCACGGACTTCATCCTGTCGGCCGAAATCATTGCGATCACGCTGGGCACGGTGGCCGCTGCGCCCTTCGTGCAGCAGCTCACGGTGCTGTCGGGCATCGCCGTCATCATGACCATCGGTGTCTATGGGCTGGTGGCGGGTATCGTCAAGCTGGACGACCTGGGCCTGTGGCTCAACAACAAGGCCAGCAGCGCCGCGCGTGCCCTGGGATCGGGCATCCTGCGCGCAGCACCCTCGCTGATGAAGGGGCTGTCCATTGCGGGCACTGCGGCGATGTTTCTGGTGGGCGGTGGCATTCTGGTGCACGGCGTGCCTGCGTTGCACCATGCGGTTGAGGCCGCAGGCACGGCAGCGGCGCAATGGCCCGTGGGCGGGCTGTGGGCGGTGCTGGTGCCCAACCTGCTGAATGCCGTGGTGGGCATCGTGGCGGGTGGCTTGGTACTGGCCGGGTGGTCCCTGGTTCAGCGCCTGCGGGGCAAGTCCACAGCTTGATAGTGGGTATTCCTTGATCTAGGTCTAAGGGTTACTACCGAGGGCTTGAGGTAAGGCAAGGCCGGGTCGTGGCCGCAGCGGTTCAATGCATGCACGGGGGTCGTCCCCGTCCAACCGATGCGAAATACCATGAAAAAGAACCTGCTGGCTGTCGCCGTTCTCTGTGCCCTCTCTTCTGGCGCTGCCCTGGCGCAACAGGCTGAAGGCCCCTGGATGGTCCGTGCACGCGCGGTGCACCTGGACAGCGCCAACAAGGACAGCACCCCGCTGGGCCTGTCGGTCAACAACAAGACCATCCCTGAAGTGGATGTGACCTACTTCTTCAACAAGAACATCGCGGCCGAGCTGATCCTGACCGTGCCCCAGAAGCACACGCTCAGCGCTGGCGGCGCAGCCATTGGCACGCTCAAGCACCTGCCCCCCACACTGCTGGCGCAGTACCACTTTGATGCCCCCGGCTTCAAGCCCTATGTGGGCGCAGGCCTGAACTACACGCGTTTCTCGAGCGTGAACCTGCCTGCGGGTGTGAGCATTGACCGCAACAGCTTCGGCCCCGCGCTGCAAGTGGGTGTGGACATCCCGCTGGCCAAGAACCTGTACCTCAACTTCGACGTGAAGAAGGTTTTCATCAAGACCGACGTGAGCGCAGGCGGTGCCAAGCTGGGCACCTTCAAGGTGGACCCCGTTCTGGTGGGCGTGGGTCTGGGCTGGCGCTTCTAAGGGCACAGGGCCCCAGGCGGGCCCTGCGTTCCTGACAATAAAAGTTCTCCAAGGGTCTGAAGGGCTGGCGCCTGCGCCAGCCCTTTTTTTGTGGGTGCGGAAATGGCCTACACACGGCAGTCAGCGAGGCAACGCACAATGGGGCAGGGGAGCGTGTGGGGCGTGCCGCAATGTGGGCGCTCCAGGTGCCTCTGCTTTTGACCACCCGGCGGCGCTGCCGCCCCAACGTCCTGACGACCCATGCTCCTGCCTCGCTATTCCGACATCACCCGCGGACTGACCCAGCGGCCCGCACGCATCTCCCCCAAGTATTTCTACGACCAGCATGGCTCGCAGCTGTTTGAAGCCATTACACGCCTGCCGGAGTACTACCCCACACGCACCGAAATGGCGCTGATGCAGACACATGCAGACAGCATCGCGGGCGCCGTGGGCGCAGGCCGCACCCTGATCGAACTGGGCGCGGGCAACTGCCAGAAGGCCCGCACCCTGTGCCGCCTGGTGCAGCCGGCCTGTTTTGTGGGCGTGGACATTTCGGCGGATTTTCTGGAGCAGGCGGTGCAAGGGCTGCGCGACGACTTCCCGGCGCTGGATGCCCGCGCGCTGGCGGGCGACATGACCCTGGGGGTGTCACTGCCTGACGACATTCCCCGCACCGGGCGCCTCGTGTTCTACCCGGGCTCGTCCATCGGCAACTTTGACCCGCCGCACGCGCTGGAGCTGCTGGCCCACATGCGCGATCTGATCGACGACGATGGCGGCCTGCTCATCGGCATCGATTTGCCCAAGGATGTGGCGGTGCTCGAAGCCGCCTACGACGATGCAGCTGGGGTCACCGCCGAGTTCAACCGCAATGTGCTGAGGCATGTGAACCGCCTGATCGGCAGCGACTTTGACGTGGCGCAGTGGCGGCACCGTGCGTTCTTCAACACCGAGGCGTCGCGCATTGAAATGCACCTGGAGGCTGCCTCTGCCACCGAGGTGTGCTGGCCCGGCGGCGGTCGCAGGTTCGACCAGGGCGAGCGCATCCACACCGAGAACAGCTACAAGTACCCGTTGCCCGTGTTCACCGACATGCTTGCGCGCGCCGGTTTTGCGCAGGCACAGGCGTGGACGGACGAGCAGGGCTGGTTCGCGGTGGTCCACGCCCGTCCTTGATCGGTGGCCGCCATGACCGTGACATCCCCCGCATTTGACACGCTGCTGGCGCGCTACACCGCGGTACGCGGCCGCTCGCTGGCCCTGGCGGCTCCGCTGTCGCCGGAGGACTGCGCCGCGCAGTCCATGCCCGACGCCAGTCCCACCAAATGGCACCTGGCCCACACCACCTGGTTCTTTGAGACCTTTGTGCTCGAAGCCCACGAGCCAGGTTTCCAGCCGTTTGCACCGGCGTTCCGGGTGCTGTTCAACTCCTACTACAACGGTGTGGGCGCCAAGCACCCGCGTCCGCAGCGCGGGCTGCTCACGCGGCCATCGCTGGACGAGGTGCTCGCCTACCGGGCCGACGTGGACGCCCGCATGGCGCGCCTGTGGCCCACTGTGGCGCACGACGCTGCGCTGCGTGGCCTGATCGAGCTGGGCCTGCAGCATGAGCAGCAGCACCAGGAGCTGATACTCACCGACATCCTGCACCTGCTGTCCTGCAACCCCTTGTTCCCTACCTATGCCAAGCCTTCAGACGCTGTGGCGCCCGAGGCTGACCAAACACTGGCGTGGCATTCCTTTGACGGGGGGCTGGCCGATATCGGCCACGCTGGCAGCGGCTTTGCCTTTGACAACGAGGGCCCGCGCCATCGTGTGTATCTGCATCCCTACGCGCTGGCCTCGCGGTTGGTGACGCAGGCCGAGTATCTGGCGTTTGTGGAAGGTGGCGGCTACCGCAACCCACTGCTCTGGCTGGCCGAAGGCTGGGACTGGCGGGCGGCGCAGGGTCTGGAGCAGCCGCTGTACTGGCATCGCGTCGACGGGGCCTGGCACCAGTTCACGCTGGCCGGCCTGCAACCGCTGCAGGGCAACCAGCCGGTGGTGCATTTGTCGTACTACGAGGCCGATGCCTACGCGCGCTGGGTGGGCGCGCGCCTGCCCACCGAGGCCGAATGGGAGCATGCGGCCGCGCAGGGTGCCGCCGGCATGGCCTATTGGCAGGGCGCTGCCTGGCAGTGGACGCAGTCGAGCTACGCGCCGTACCCCGGCTTCCGGGTGGCCGAAGGTGCCGTGGGTGAGTACAACGGCAAGTTCATGGTCAACCAGTACGTGCTGCGGGGCTCGTCCAGTGCCACGCCGCTAGGGCACGAGCGGCTGACCTACCGCAACTTCTTTCCGGCCACGGCGCGCTGGCAGTTCACCGGCATCCGGCTGGCACGCGACATCGGCTGAAGGCGGCCAGCGCCCGGCGCTGGCCGTCATCGACCCGCCGCGTTGGGGCCAGCATGACGGTGTCGCTGCGTGCCGTGGTCTTGTTTGCTATCAAATATGTAGCTGATGGCGCATATTCCACTAGCGCTTGGACGCAAAAAGCCTCAAAAGTACGGTGACAGGTGCCTGGCCATGCGCCTGTGGGGGCGCATGGCCATTCGCACATCACACCTTGTCGAGTGCCTGGGCCAGGTCCGCCCGCAGGTCGTCGATGTGCTCGATGCCGACCGACAGGCGCACCATGCTTTCGCTCACGCCCGCCTTGGCCAGCTCTTCGGGATTCAGCTGGCGGTGGGTGGTGGACGCGGGGTGGGTGGCCAGCGACTTTGCATCGCCAATGTTCACGAGGCGCGTGAAGAGCTGCAGCGCGTCGAGGAAACGGGCACCTGCCGCACGTGGATCGGCGTCGCTGTTCTTCACGCCAAAGCTCAGGATGCCCGATGCCTTGCCGCCTGACTGGCGTTGCACCAGCGCGTGGTCCGGGTGGTCGGGCAGACCGGCGTAGCGCACCCATTCGACCTTGGGGTGGCTTTGCAGGTAATGGGCAATGGCCAGCGTGTTGTCGCAGATACGGTCCATGCGCAGCGCCAGGGTTTCGATGCCTTGCAGGATGAGGAATGCATTGAGCGGCGCCAGCGCCGCACCCGTGTTGCGCAGTGGCACCACGCGTGCACGGCCGATGAAGGCGGCGGGGCCCAGCGCCTCGGTGTAGACCACGCCGTGGTAGCTCACGTCGGGCTCGTTCAGGCGCGGGAAGCGTGCCTTGTGCTCCGCCCACGGGAACTTGCCGCTGTCCACAATCGCGCCGCCCACGCTGTTGCCGTGGCCGCCCAGGTACTTGGTGAGCGAGTGCACCACGATGTCCGCGCCATGCTCGATGGGGCGCAGCAGGTAGGGGCTGGGTACCGTGTTGTCCACGATCAGCGGCACGCCATGGTCATGCGCCACCTTGGCCAGCGCGGCGATGTCGGTCACATTGCCCAACGGGTTGCCGATGGACTCGATGAAGATCGCCTTGGTGCGCGCATCGATGTGCTGCGCAAAGCTGGCCGGGTCGCGCGGGTCGGCAAAGCGGGTGGTGATGCCCTGCTGCGGCAGCGTGTGGGCAAAGAGGTTGTAGGTGCCGCCGTAGAGCGTGCTCGCCGAGACGATGTTGTCGCCCGCCTCGGCAATGGTCTGGATGGCGTAGGTGATGGCGGCCATGCCCGAGGCCACGGCCAGCGCGGCAATGCCGCCTTCCAGCGCCGCGACGCGCTTTTCGAGCACGTCGGTGGTGGGGTTCATGATGCGGGTGTAGATGTTGCCCGGCACCTTCAAGTCAAACAGGTCGGCGCCATGCTGGGCGCTGTCAAACGCGTAGGCCACCGTCTGGTAGATGGGCACGGCCACGGCCTTGGTGGTGGGGTCGGGGCTGTAGCCCGCGTGGACGGCCAGGGTTTCGATCTGCATGGGTGCTGTCTCTTTCATTGAAGGGATGGGAGTGGCACAACCGGGCTCAGCCCATGGCTGGACGAGGCCCGGTGTGCCGATGGCGCGGGCCATTCTGGCACCCTGGACCCCTGGCGTCATCGAATCGTTGGCTATGTGCTTATGACGTTCTTGTGCGCGCTGGACTCTTTCAGGCCGAGGGCTCGTCCATGGCGCTGTCCATGGGCTCTGGGGTGGTGCGGCGCGCCTGCTGGCTGCGGCGCCAGGCCTTCTCGATTTCCACGACCACCAGCACCACCAGCGCGGCGCCGATGCACAGCACCAGCTCACCCAGGCTCAGCGGCTCGGTGCGGAAGATGGGGTTGAGCCAGGGCACATAGATGGTGGCCATCTGCAGCGCAAAGGTGAGCAGCACGGCACCCAGCAGCGGGCGGTTGCTCAGCAGGCCCAGGCGCCAGCTGGGTTCGGATTCGGAGCGGATGGCGATCACATGCGCCATCTGCGCCAGCGTGAGCACGGTGAACACCATGGTCTGCCAGTGCGCGTGGCCGGTGTGCAGCGCCCAGGCCTGCACCGCCAGGCAAAGCCCGCCAATGAGCAGGCCCACGCCCAGGATGTGCTGCCACATGCCGTGGGCAAACAGGCTTTCGCGCGGCGCGCGGGGCGGGCGCTGCATGATGCCGCGCTCGGCCGGTTCGGCCGCCAGCGCCAGGCCGGGCAGGCCGTCTGTGACGAGGTTGACCCACAGGATGTGGATGGGCAGCAAAGGGATGGGCAACAGCAACAGCGGCGCCAGGAAGATGGTCCAGATCTCGCCCGAGTTGCCCGTCATCGCGTAGCGCACAAACTTGCGGATGTTGTCGTAGATGCGGCGGCCCTCGCGCACCGCGGCGACGATGGTGGCGAAGTTGTCGTCCAGCAGCACCAGGCTTGACGCCTCACGCGCCACGTCGGTACCGCCCTGGCCCATGGCCACGCCGATGTCGGCACGCTTGAGCGCGGGGGCATCGTTCACGCCGTCGCCCGTCATGGCCACGAAATGGCCTTGCGCTTGCAGGGCTTCGACGATGCGGATCTTCTGCGCCGGGTCCACGCGGGCGTAGACCTGCACCTGCTCCACGCGGGCGCGCAGGGCAGCATCGTCCAGTGTGGCCAGGTCGGCGCCGGTGAGCACCGGGGCATCGCTGCTCTTCACAATGCCCAGGCGGTGCGCAATCGCGCGCGCAGTCGCAGGATGGTCGCCTGTGATCATTACGGGCGTGATGCCCGCGCTGATGCAGTCGCGCACTGCGGCCTGGGCCTCGGCGCGGGGTGGGTCGATGAGGGCGATCAGGCCCAGCAGCTCCAGCTGGTTTTCTACTGCGTCGATGTCGTTGGTGTCGGGCAGGCGGGCGTGGCTGCGGCGGGCGAGGGCCAGCACCCGCAGGCCCTGGGCGGCGAGCTGCTGGGCGGTGGCGAGGACCTTGGCGGTGTCGAGCGCGGCAGCGCCTTCAGGCGTCCAGTGGGCGGTGCAGCGGGGCAGCACGGATTCGGGCGCGCCTTTGGTGTAGGCCACAAAGCCTGCGGCCGCGCGGTGGAAGGTCGTCATGCGCTTGCGGTCGGAGTCAAACGGTTGCTCCTGCACGCGGGGGCTGGCAGCGTCGAGCTGGGCCTTGTCCAGCCCGCCCGCGTGGGCGGCCAGCACCAGCGCGATCTCGGTGGGGTCGCCCAGCCAGTGGATGCCCGACTGGCCCTCTTCGTTGTGGACCTGCAGCGTGGCGTCGTTGCACAGCGCGGCGGCGCACAGGGCTTCGGCGTGGGCCGCACCGGGCAAGGGGTCGCCGGGCACCCAGCGCACACCGTGTGCCAGCAGCAGCTCGGCATGCATGCGGTTCTGGGTCAGGGTGCCGGTCTTGTCCGAGCAGATGGTGGTGACCGAGCCCAGGGTCTCCACCGAGGGCAGGCGCCGCACCAGGGCATGCACTGCCACCATGCGGCGTGCGCCCAGGGCCAGCAGCACCGTGACCACGGCGGGCAGGGCCTCGGGGATGGCGGCCACCGCCAGGCTGATGGCGGTGAGGGCCATCAGCAGCGGCGCCTCGCCGCGCAGCACGCCCACCACAAAGATCACCGCGCAGATGCCCAGCACCGCTATCGCCAGGCGCTTGCCAAACGCCGCGAGGCGCAGTTGCAGCGGCGTGCTGCGGTCGCCGGTGTCGAGCAGCGTGGCCACCTTGCCCAGCTCGGTGTGCATGCCGGTGGCCACCACTAGGCCGCGTGCGCGGCCGTGGGTGGCTGTGGTGCCCTTGAAGGCCATGTTGGTGCGGTCGCCCAGCGCGCCCACGTCTTCGGCTGCCAGGGCTTCGGTCTGTTTGGCTACCGTGACGGACTCGCCCGTGAGGGCCGATTCATCCACCTGCAACTGCGCAATCTCGATGAGCCGCAGGTCGGCCGGGATCTGGTTGCCCGCCTCCAGCAGCACGATGTCGCCCGGCACCAGCGCCGTGGCGGGCACCACCTGCACGGCTCCGCTGCGCAGCACCGTGGCGTGCGCCGCCGCCAGCTGGCGCAGCGCCGCCATGGCCTGGTCGGCGCGCCAGGCCTGAACAAAGCCGATGACGGCATTGAGCACCACGATCACCAGGATGACCAACGTGTCGGTGACCTCGCCCACCAGCCCCGAGATGACGGCCGCACCCAGCAGCACCAGCACCATGAAGTCCTTGAACTGGTCGGCCAGCAGGCGCCACCAGGGGCGGTCCTGCGATGCGGCCAACTCGTTGGCGCCGTGGGTGGCGCTGCGGCGCAGCGCTTCGTCGGCGTGCAGGCCTGCGTCAGGGTTGACGCCATGGGCCTGGGCCACGGCGTCGGTGGGGTGCAGGTGCGGCGCGGTGGATGGGGACATGCGGCGATCGGTGAAACGGGCCGCACGCCCACACAAGGGCTTGTTCGCGTTGCCTTAGAGCGGCTAACAAAACTCAGCGAAGCGGCCCTGGCTAGGCGTTTCGCCGCAGGCAGTACAAGTAGTACGACAAGGCGAGACAACGACGCTAGGGGAGTTTTGTTAGCCGCTCTTAGTGCGCGACTTGCGGCCGGGCTTTGTAGAACTGGAGCGGGGCTTCTGGCACCTGGTTCAGCACCTGGCGCTTGATCTTGCCCACCACATGCATTTCACAGGGCTTGCAGTCAAAGCGCAAGGTCAGCTTTTCCTTGCCATTGATCAACATCAAGGGTTCGGCCTTGATGGTGCCCTGGACACCCGTCACGCCCTTGGCCTGTTTGGGGCACAGGCTCATGGAAAAGCGCACGCAGTGCTTGGTGATCATGAGGCTGACCTCGCCTTCCTCTTCGTGCGCCTCGTAGGCCGCGTCGATCACCTTCACGCCGTGGCGCACGTAGAAGTCGTGGGCCTTGTGGTTGAACACATTGCCCAAGAAAGAAAGCGTGTCCTCTGGGTAGGGCGCAGGCGGCTCCACCGGCGTGGCGCGCGGCAGGCGGGCAAAGTTGTGGGCCCGGTTGGCTTCCAGTTCGGCCACGGCATCGCGGCGCAGGGCGTTGAGCACCGAGGCGGGCACAAACCACGGCTGCGAGAGCTGCAGCGCAATGTCATGCACCGCAAACACCGTGGCGCCAAAGCGGCCGAGCTGCTCGCGCAGGCTCGCCTCGGCCTTGGCCGTGTCAGTGGCTGGCTGGTGGGGTTGCTGCACGGATGCACAGCCCACGTTGCCGTCCTCGTCGGTCAGCATCAGGCTGAAGCCGGTGGGCGTTTCGCTCAGGTGTGCCCACAGGCCGATGCGGCGGTCGCTGGACTTTTTCTCCAGCGTGCGCACCCAGTCCATGTCGCGGTTGCGGTTGACCTCGGTGCCCTTGCGCAGGTCCTTGAAGCCGTCCATCGGGTCTTTCGGATACACCCGCCACTGGCCCACGCTGCGGGCCGACACCGGCTCGGCTACGTTGATGGCCATGCCCACCAGCTCCTTGTGCAGGTCGTAGTAGCACAGGCCGTCGCCGTTGTGCAGCACGGTGGCCGGGTCGCTCAGTTCCAGCTCCACAAAGTCTGGGCCCAGCTTGGTCACCCAGCCGATGGCCTGGCCGGGGTTCTTGGGGGTGTCGAACGCGCCGATGTCTTCCTTGCGGCCTGTCACGAAGTAGTCGGTGAACTCGCGGTTGAAGTTCTGCAGTGGGTCGGGTGTGAAGGTGAAGGTGGTGCGACCGCTGGACGAGCGCGACAGCGGCCGGCCTTGGGCCTCGCGCTCTTCGATGATCTCGTCGAGCAAGGTGCGGTAGTGGGCGGTGATGTTCTTCACGTAGCCCATGTCCTTGTAGCGCCCTTCGATCTTGAAGCTGCGCACGCCCGCATCGATGAGGGCGCGCAGGTTGTCGCTCTGATTGTTGTCCTTCATGCTCAGCACATGCTTGTCGTGCGCAATGAAGCGGCCCTGCGCGTCGGTCACCTGGTAGGGCAGGCGGCAGGCCTGGCTGCAGTCGCCGCGGTTGGCGCTGCGGCCCGTTTGCGCATGGCTGATGTTGCACTGGCCACTGTAGGCCACGCACAACGCGCCGTGGATGAAGAACTCGATGTTGGCGCGCCCCGGCGCATCCACGGGCCCCAGCGCCTTGTGCACTGCGGCGATCTGCTGCACCGTCAGCTCGCGTGCCAGCACGATCTGAGAGAGGCCCGCGTCCTGCAAGAAGCGTGCTTTTTCGGGCGTGCGGATATCGGTCTGGGTGCTGGCGTGTAGCTGGATGGGCGGCAGGTCGATTTCGAGCAGGCCCATGTCCTGGATGATGAGGGCGTCGGCACCGGCTTCGTACACCTGCCAGGCCATCTGGCGCGCGGCTTCGAGCTCGTCGTCGCGCAGGATGGTGTTGAGCGTGATGAAGATACGGCTGTTGAAGCGGTGCGCGTGCCTGACCAGGCGCTCGATGTCCCGGATGTCGTTGCCCGCACTGGCCCGCGCGCCAAAGGCCGGGCCGCCGATGTAGACGGCATCGGCGCCGTGGTTGATGGCTTCGATGCCAATGTCTGCGTCGCGCGCAGGCGAGAGCAGTTCGAGCTGGTGGGGCAGTAGGGACATGGGGCGTGATTATCCCAGCCTGCCTTGCCGGGCGGTGCGCGCCGGACGTATTAGCCCGGTTAATGCTGGAGCAACTTACTAAGTTTGCTTAGTAATTTTCCAGAAATGAGGGTTCGGGTGGCTACGATGCAGGGTTTGTTGTGTACAAGTTCGGTGCACAACAGGATGCTTTGACCGACCCAGGAGACTTTGTACTGTGCTGCGCCCCGTTTTCGCTTCTTCGCCCCTGTTCCGAATTTCTGCACTGACCGCCCTTGCGCTGGCGGCCCATCTGGCCTCTGCCCAGGACGTACAGACCGTCAAGATCGCCCATGCGGGCCCGGTGTCGGGCGGCATTGCCCACATCGGTAAAGACACGGAAAACGGTGTGCGTCTGGCCATTGACGACCTGAACGCCCAGAACCTCGTCATCGGCGGCAAGAAGATCAAGTTTGAAATTGCGGCCGAAGACGACGCGGGCGACCCACGCCAGGCCACCGCCGTGGCCCAGAAGCTGTGTGACCAGAAGGTGGCGGGCGTGGTGGGGCACCTGCAATCGGGCACCTCCATTCCCGCCTCGGCGGTCTACGCCAAGTGCGACCTGCCACACATCACGGCCTCGGCCTCCAACCCCGACCTGACCAAGCCCGGCCACAAGACCACCTTCCGCCTGATCGCCAACGACAACGCGCTGGGTGCTGCCCTGGCCTTGTTTGGTGCGGACCACCTCAAGCTCAAGAGCGTGGCCATCATCGACGACCGCACGGCCTATGGCCAGGGCGTGGCCTCGGTTTTCAAGGCGACGGCGCAACAAAAGGGCCTGAAAGTGGTGGCCGAGGAGTTCACCAACGACAAGGCCACCGACTTCATGGCCATCCTCACCGCCATCAAGAACAAGAAGCCCGACGCGATCTTCTACGGCGGCCTGGACGCCCAAGCCGGCCCCATGCTGCGCCAGATGGAGCAGCTGGGCCTGGGCAACGTGAAGTTCTTCGGCGGTGATGCGCTGTGCACCGAGAAGCTGCCCGAACTGTCGGGCAAGACCCCCGCGCTGAAGAATGTGACCTGCGCGACGGGCGGTGCCTCGGTGGACAAGATGCAGGGCGGCTCGGACTGGAAGAAGCGCTACGACGCCAAGTTCCCCGGCCAGTTCCAGATCTACAGCCCCTACGCCTATGACGCTGCCATGGTGCTGGCCGACGCGATGAAGCGCGCCAACTCGGTGGACCCCAAGGTGTTCGCGCCGTTCCTCGTCAAGACTGAATACAAGGGCGTGACCGCCAACATCGCCTTCACCGCCAAGGGCGAGCTGACCACGCCCGCCGTGACCTTGTACACGTTCAAGGACGGCAGCCGCGTGGCATTGAACTGAGGTCACTCTCCGGCGTTGCTTCAGCGACTCCTGACCTAACGGCCGCTCCCTGCGGCCGTTTTTGCGTGCGGCGTTTGGCTTTACAGTCAGATCCCATCGCAAGAACGCGCGGGCCGCCGGTGCCCGCCAAGGAGCCCAGGTATGCGCGCAATGTTTGGATTGGTCGGACTGGTGGTGGTGCTGGCCATCGTGGGCCTGCTGGCCAAGAAGCAACTGGCGGCCACGCGCGCCCCCGTGCCCGCATTGCAAACCGCCACAGGCGCGGCGGGGCCTGCGTCGGCGCCGACTGGAACGGTGCGTGAGCAGAGCCAGCAGATGCAGCAGCAGGTCAAGCAGCAGGTAGAAGGCCTGATGCAACAGGCACGCCCCATGCCCGAAGACGAGAAAAAATGAGCCAGATCGGCTTCAAGCGCTAATATTTCATGCCTTGGATGCTATTGAAAATATAGTGATGAAAATCGCCGACGATGCGCACTGGATGCGACTGGCCCTGGCCGAGGCGCAAGCCGCAGCCAGCGCGGGCGAGGTGCCCGTGGGCGCCATCGTGGTCAAGGACGGCCAGGTCATCGCCACTGGCCGCAATGCCCCGGTGGAAGGCCACGACCCGACGGCCCATGCCGAGATCGTGGCCCTGCGTGCCGCGGCGCTGCGCCTGGGCAACTACCGGCTGGACGGCTGCAGCCTGTATGTGACGCTGGAGCCTTGCGCCATGTGCAGTGGCGCCATGCTGCATGCTCGCCTGGCACGGGTGGTGTTTGGCGCGATGGAGCCCAAGACGGGTGCGGCAGGCTCGGTGCTCAACCTGTTTGGGCATGCCGAGATCAACCACCAGACCGAGGTGCAGGGCGGGGTGCTGGCCGAGGAGTGCGGCGGCCTGCTGAGCCGCTTTTTTGCGCAGCGGCGCCTTCAGCAACGCGCCGAGGCATTGGCCCGCCACCCCCTGCGTGACGATGCCTTGCGCACACCCGATGCGGCTTTCGCGAACCTGCCCGGCTACCCCTGGGCTCCCCACTACGTCAGCGACCTGCCGACTCTGGCGGGCCTGCGCCTGCACTACCTGGAAGAAGGCCCGCGCGACGCATCGCGCACCTGGTTGTGTCTGCATGGCAACCCGGCCTGGAGCTACCTCTATCGCCGCATGCTGCCCACCTTTCTGGCTGCAGGCGACCGCGTGGTGGCGCCCGACCTGATCGGTTTTGGAAAAAGCGATAAGCCCAAGAAGGAAGGTGCGCACCAGTTCGAATGGCACCGCCAGGTGCTGCTGGAGCTGATCGAGCGGCTGGACCTGCGCAGTGTCGTGCTGGTGGTGCAGGACTGGGGCGGCATCCTGGGCCTCACGCTGCCCATGGCGATGCCCGAGCGGTTTGGCGGCCTGCTGGTGATGAACACGCTGCTGGCCACAGGCGATGCACCGTTGCCCCAAGGCTTTGTGGACTGGCGTGCGATGTGCCGGGACAAGCCGCTGTACGGGGTAGGACGCCTGTTGGCACGCGGCAACCCGCACCTGAGCGCTGCGGAATGCGCAGCCTACGATGCCCCCTTTCCGGACAAAGGTTACCGGGCTGCGCTGCGTGCGTTCCCTGACCGTGTCCCTGCCGCCCTGGATGACGCCGGTGCGGCGCTGTCGCGTGCAGCCCGCGATTTCTGGCAGCACCGGTGGCCAGGCCGCAGCCTGATGGTGGTGGGGGCGCAAGACCCTGTGCTGGGGCTGCCCACCATGCGGGCGCTGCAACACAACATCCGTGGATGCCCCGAGCCGGTGGTGCTGCCGCATGCGGGCCACTTTGTTCAGGAGCATGGCGAGGCCATTGCCGCACAGGCTGTGGAATACTTCACGCACTGATGTGCCCGCTGGCGCCCCTTGACTGCATGGGGCAGCGGGCATCCCCCCTGTTTACGGAGCAGGCCCCACCGGGGCCTGAGCGCTTTGCACGACCACCATCACGATCCCTCGCAGTGCGACCACGACCGCGGTCCCAAGCACATCTACATCTACTCGCCTTCCAGTGCAGTGCGCGACAAGGTCGCCTTCAAGCGGGGCATCGCCCGTCTCAAGGCCCAGGGCCATGAGGTGGAGGTGGATGTGGACGCGCTGGCCACACACACACGCTTTGCGGGCGACGACGCCACCCGGCTGGCCGCCATCCACCGTGCGGCGGCCAGTGGTGCCGATGTGGCGCTGATCTCGCGCGGGGGCTATGGCCTCACCCGCATCCTGCCGGGCATCCGCTACAAGGCGGTGGCCAAGGCCATCGAAAAGGGCACCCACTTCGTGGGCGTGAGCGACTTCACCGCCTTTCAGCTTGCCGTGCTGGCCAAAACCGGTGCCACCACCTGGGCGGGGCCGTCGCTGGGGGCCGATTTTGGCGTAGAGGGCGCGCCTGACGACATCATGGAAGCCTGCTTTGACGACCTGCTGACCGGCCATGGTGAAGGCACGGGCTGGCGCATGCACAAGGAAAAGCCCCATGCCACTACCGGCAAGCCGGCTGTGCCCAACGTCTATGTGAAAAGCGCCACCCTGTGGGGCGGCAACCTGGCGGTGCTGGCTTCGCTGGTGGGTACGCCGTACTTCCCGCAGGTCAAGGGTGGGGTGCTGTTTGTGGAGGATGTTCACGAGCATCCCTACCGCGTTGAGCGCATGCTGACCCAGCTGCTGCACGCCGGTGTGCTGGCTCAGCAGAAAGCCGTGGTATTGGGGCAGTTCACCAACTTCAAGCTGGCGCCGCACGACAAGGGCTACAAGCTGCAGTCGGTGGTGGACTGGCTGCGCACCCAGATCAAGGCGCCCGTGCTGACCAACCTGCCGTTTGGGCATGTCGAGACCAAGGTGCTGCTGCCCGTGGGTGCAACAGTGTCGTTGTCGGTGGAAGAGCGTGATGCGCTGATCTATTGGGGCCACCAGCACTGAACTGGCGGCGCTAACCCGGGGCCGCTGCGTGGCACGATGCCGGTGCGGCGTGGTGACCGGCCCCGGCCGTCAGGGCTGCAATCTCAGGGTTTCAGAGGTGCGCGCGGGGTCCGTTGGGCATTTGTGGCACCCGCAGCGACAGCGGCAACTGCCCCTGGAACATCGGCGTCACCCGGTCCAGCACCGTCTGCGCGATGGCCTCGCCGCGCAGCAGGGTGAGCGTGTCGAGCAAATCGCTGCGCAGGTACCACAGCGCTTCAATGTCGCCCGCATAGCGCAGGCGCATGTTCATGCGCGCCACTTCGCAGCCGGTCAACCCCATCAGGCTGTGCAGCATGGCACGCCGCACCTCTTCCAGACCCTGGTCGCGCACCCAGGCCGTCGATGACGGCTTGTCACGACCGAGCAGGTCGTGCAGGTTGTTGCGGAGATTGGGCTTGTTCCAGCGCATGTGCGGAGGGAAGTGCGGTTTTTGTAACAGGGTCGATCAAAGTAAGCGGGACTCAGGATTGACGCAAGGGTGGCGCTCATGTTTTTGCATAAAGACAACACGATGCCCCGGTTTGTTGCGAACTTTTACGCAATTCATCGCGAAGGCTTGCTGCGGCCTGACGCGAGGCAACCAGGCGAACAGGTGCGCGGCTCGGCGCGGGCTTTGCCGGGTCTTCAGGCACCCAAGATGCGCACCTTCCACGCCTACCGCCACCATCAGCGCCTGCAGTGAGGCCGCAAGTACTGGGGTGCGTGGCTCGCAAAGACCTTGGCAAAGGATTGTTGACGCTTTGATAGATGCGTCTTCGTTGAGCTTGCACTAAACTGATTCACATGATGTTACTAATCGGCCATCGTTCATGAGTGTGTTGTCGACGGTGGTCTTCGCAGACATCTCGGGCAGCACCTCGTTGTATGAAACGCTGGGCAACGAGCGCGCCACCGAGGCGGTGACCCAGGTCACGCAGTGGATCAGTGACACCATCGAGGCGCATGCGGGCCGCGTCGTCAAAAAGCTGGGCGACGGGGTGCTGTGCGTGTTTGGTGACGCGGCCAGTGCCGTCACTGCCACCACCCACATGCTGCGCCAGCACCAGGCGCGTCTGGACCGGTGGCCGCAGCCGCTGCGCATGGACATCCGCGTGGGAGTGGCCAGTGGCGAGGTGGTCGATGTGGATGGCGACTGTTACGGTGATGCCGTCAATGTGGCCTCCCGCCTGTGCGAGCGCGCGGGCCCCGCCGAAATCTGGGCCACCGAGACGACTGTGCTGCTGGCGGGGGCCGCTGCCGATGTGTGGTACCGCAAGCTGGGCCTGATGGAAATTCGCGGCAAGGCCGAGCTGCAGATGCTCTACCAGGTGGAGTGGCGCGAGAACGAAGAGCCCGATTCGCTCACCATGCAGGCGGCGCTGGTCAGCAGTTTTGCTCCGGCCGATTCCATCCTGGGGCAGATCCAGTTTTCCTGGCATGGGGTGGACATGTCGTTCACTTCGTCGGATGCGCCCGTGCATGTGGGGCGCGCCAACCATGCCCAGCTGTGCATCAATGACCCCCGCGTTTCACGGCTGCATGCGCGCATCGACTGGCGCAACAGCGGCTTTGTGCTGACCGACATGAGCAGCTTCGGCACCTGGGTGCGGTTTGACGGCAGCGACTCGCCCGTGCGGCTGCGCCGCGATGCCTGCATCCTGCATGGCACGGGGCAGATTGCGCTGGGGGTTCCCTTTACCGAGTCCAGTGCTCCGATCATGAACTTTCAGGTCGCCGGCACCAGCGTTCATCTGGGCTGAGGCCGTCGGCTGCCGCCGACAGCTGTCACAGCGCGGCGGGCTCCCGGTCAGCGCGCAGCCCTTTCACTTCCGAACCCACACAAACAACCCAGAACAATCAGGAGACACGAGACATGGCGTGGATGAAGCGAACAGCCGTCGGGCTGGTGGTGGCGGCCTTGCTGGCTGGCACGGGGGCCGCCGTGTATGTACAGCGCAGCTTTGCGACACTGGATGGCAAGTTGGTCATGAAGGGCCTGCGGCAGGCCGTGCAGGTGCAGCGCGATGGCGCAGACGTCACCCACATCCGCGCGCAGAGCCCGCAAGACGCCTGGTTTGCGATGGGCTACGTGCATGCGCAGGAGCGCACCTGGCAGCTGGAGTTCAACCGCCGCGTGATGCACGGCGAGCTGTCCGAAGTGTTTGGGCCGGCCACGCTGGAGACCGACAAGCTCATGCGTACGCTGGACATCATGGGCACGGCCAGGCGGCAGTACGCAGGCCTGCCGTTGTATGCCCAGGAGGCCCTGCAGGCCTACAGCCAGGGCATCCACGCCTTCCACCAGAACCGCCCCCAGGCGCTGCCGCCGGAGTTCCACATCCTGGGCGTTCAGCCCGGCGGGACCACGGGCGCCGTGTGGGAGCCGGAGGACAGCGTGGGCTGGGCGCTGATGATGGCGCTGGACCTGGGCGGCAACTGGGGCAACGAGTTTGCGCGGCTGTCCATTGCGAAAACGCTGGACACCGAGCGTTTGTGGCAACTGATGCCACCGTACCCGGGCGAGCGCCCCGCAGCCTCGGCCGACCTGGCCGCGTTGTACCGGCAGCTGGGGGTGTACCGGGCCACCGATGCCAGCGCTTCTGCTGCACCGGCGGCCGCCGCTGAACCGGTCGACCGGGGGGCTGCATCTGCCGCGCTGGGTGACGGGCCTTTGTCCCGCCAGATCAGTGCCGGCATGCTGGCCTGGGCTGACGAACTGACCCGCAACGCAGGTATCAACGAGGGCAAGGGCAGCAACAACTGGGTGCTGGCGGGCACCCGCACCGTCAGTGGCAAACCGCTGCTGGCCAACGACCCGCACCTGGGCCTGTCGGCACCCGCCATCTGGTACTTTGCGGGCTTGCAGGCTCCCGCAGGCCAGGCGTCTGACGGCACCCCCATGGGTGCTATCGACGCGGTGGGTGCCACCTTGCCCGGCATGCCCTTTGTGGTGCTGGGCCGTACGGACAAAGTGGCCTGGGGCTTCACCAACACGGGTCCCGATGTTCAGGACCTGTACCTGGAGCAGATCAACCCCGCTGATGCCTCGCAGTACCGCACGCCCGAAGGCTGGGCACCCTTCACGGTGCGCAACGAAACCATCCGCGTAAAAGGGCAGGCCGATGTCGCCCTGAAAGTGCGCAGCACCCGGCATGGCCCTGTGTTGAGCGACGCGCAGAAGTCGCATTCGGACGTGCTGGACCTCGGCAAATACGTGCTGGCGCTGCGCTGGAGCGCGCTCGATGCCGACAACCAGACGGTGCTGGCGGGCCTCCAGACCAACCAGGCGAAATCGGTGGACGCGTTGTTCGCGGCCCTGTCGCACTACCACTCGCCGATGCAGAACGTGGTGGCGGCCGATGACCAGGGCAACATCCGCTTCAAGGCCGCAGGCCGCGCGCCCGTGCGAGACCCTGCCAACGACATCCGGGGCGTGGCGCCTTCGCCGGGCTGGGACGCCCGGTACGACTGGAAGGGGTGGCTGCCTTACGACCAGACGCCGGAGGATAACGGCGCCCGGGGCTGGATAGCCACCGCCAACCAGCGGGTGACTGCGCCCGACTATCCCCACTACCTGACCCAAGACTGGGCCTTGCCCTACCGCTACGAACGCATTGCGCAGCTGATCGAGGCGACCGACAAGCACGATGCCGCAAGCATGCAGGCCATTCACCGCGATGTGACCTCCCTGGCCACGCGCAGGCTGCTGCCCTATCTGCAGCAGGCCAAGTCATCACACCCCCTGGCCGCAGCTGCGCAACAGCAGCTCCAAGGCTTTGACGGTGTGATGGATGCGGGCAAGGCTGCGCCCCTGGTGTTTGCCGCGTGGACCGACGAGCTGGCGCGTGGCCTGATCGTGCCGCGCATCGGTGACGCGCGGTTTACCGCCACCTACGGCAAGCGCGACTACCGGGCCGCGCTGGAGGGCATCCTGGAGCGCAACGACCCCTGGTGGTGCCAGCCCGCAACGTGTGCAGAGCAGTCGGCCGCAGCCCTGGGACGCGCGCTCGACCGGCTGCAGGCGGCCTACGGCGCAGACCCCGCGCAATGGCGTTGGGGCGCGGCGCACCCGGCACTCAGCGTGCACCGGCCATTTGGCAATGTGCCTGCACTGGCCCGCTTTTTTGACGTGAGCGAGCCATCGCATGGCGACGCCTACACCGTCAATGTGGGGCAGTACAACGCGGGCGAAGCCAAGGGGCCGTTTGTGAACCGTCACGCCGCATCGCTGCGCGCGGTGTACGACCTGGCCGACCTGGAGCAGTCGCGCTTCATCTACCAGACCGGACAAAGTGGCCTGGTGTTTTCGCCGCGTTACCGCGACATGAGCAGCACCTGGGCGCAGACGGGCTACCGTGTCCTGCAGCGCCAGCCTGCTCGCTGGTCCCATGAGCTGACGCTGGCCCCCGCACCGGCGGCGCAGTAACCACTGCTGGATATCACCATGGGTTTTGTTCCGCTGATCGAGGTGACCCGGGGCGACCTCGCCGAATGCCAGCACTGGGGCGCCGTGGCGGTGGCCGACCGCCATGGCCGTGTGCTGGCGCAGGTGGGTGACCCGTACACGGTCACGTTCACGCGCTCCACCATCAAGGCATTTCAGGCCCTGCCGTTCATGCAGTCTGGCGGCGCCCAGGCGCTGGGCTGGGGCGCCGGTGAACTAGCCCTGCTGTGCGCCAGCCACAACGGCGAGGCCATGCATGTCGAGCAGGTTGAGCACATGCTGGGCAGTGTGGGGCAGAGCTACCACGCCCTGCGCTGCGGCTGCCACCGGCCGCTGTTTGCCGAGCTGGGGCTGGGTTCGCTGCCAGACGGCTTTGTGCCGGACGAACGCCACAACAACTGCAGCGGCAAACACGCGGGTTTTGTCGCCCATTGTGTGCAGCAGGGCTGGCCGCTCGACAACTACCTGGACCCTGCGCACCCTTTGCAGCGGGCGATTCGTGAGCATGTGGCGCAGGCTGTGGGGCTGGGGCCTGAGCAACTGGTCATGGGCATCGACGGCTGCTCCGCCCCCAACTACGCCATGCCGCTCGCGCACCTGGCCCGGGGCTATGCGCGCCTGGCGGGTGGGGCGCCCGACACGGATCTGGACCAGAGCCTGACCGCACTGGCCGATGCCATGGTGCAACGCCCGGAGCTGGGCTCCGGCACCGGCCGGCACGACCTGGATTTCATGCGGGCAGGGCAGGGAGACTGGGTCTCGAAGACCGGGGCCGACGGGGTGCAGGTGGTGGGCAGCCGCAGCCGTGGCGAGGCCTTTGCCCTCAAGATCATGGACGGCAACATGACGGCGCAGGTGGCGGCTGCGGTGGAGGTGATGGACCAGCTGGGATGGCTGGACGCCACCCAGCAAGAGGCCCTGGCGTCGCGCAGAAACGCGGTCATCCGCAATGCCAAGGGGCTGGTGGTGGGCGGCCGGCGGCCTGTGTTTCGCCTGCAGCGCGCAACGGCTTGAGCCGGGGTGGCGTGTGCGTGGCTACTGCCGGAAGTGCCAGCGCGTGAGCCCAGGCCGTGCTGGGCAAGAATATTGAATCAAATGTGCCGGTAGCGCACTATTTATATGCGCTAGCTGCTTTAAAAAATGTAGCAAAAGGCTCGGTGTCCGGCAGCACGTAGATCACCCCCGGTGCCCTCCCGAACCAAGGCGCGATGAACTGGTCGTAGAACGCGGCAGGTGCGTTCACGCAGCCGTAGCTGATGCGTTTGTCCCGCGCGCCGGGGCTCGCCAGGCGCTGCAGGCGGCGCTCAGCGGCGCTGACGCTGCGCACCCGGTGCAGTGAGACGGCCGCGTCGTAGTCGATCCACACAATGTCGTCACCCTGCAGGTTGCGGCCGGGCTCAGTCACAAAGCGGCCCGCAGGGGTGGTGCGTTCGTGCGGGCGGATGTGGGACAGAGGCTTGGCCCCGATGCCCGGGGCTGAGCGGTCACCCGCAGCGGCCCCCAGCAGCACGGGCGCGCTGCCGAGCCATTGGGCCTGTGCCGAAAACACGTGGATGTGCGCCGCAGGCTTGTCGATCACGGCAAACGGCAAGCCCTGGTGGTCGGCCGTCGCTGCGGACCAGCGCACCAGCTGGCGCACCCGGGCCGATGCATCGTCGGGCAGCGCCAGGGCGGTCCCCGGAGCGGCCAGCGCACCAGCCACGGTGATGAGGGCAAGTCTGCGGTCCATAGAGAAGAGCATGTGGGTTGTTCAGATCGCCAAAAGCGAATGCGGCCGGGGCGCTCCGGCGCGGTGCAGTGCCCATGCGCGTGGGTAGTGGCCGCACCAGCCGTTCGCCGCTTTGCCCTTCCGACATGGTGAACCAGGTCACAGAAGGCGTCCCGCCGGTTTGCCGCAGCGGCCGATGCCCCCAATAATGCCTGCATCCGTGACTTCCGCGAAGCCTTGGGCTTCGAATCGCCATGTTTGACCGTCTTCGCAAAGCGCTGCATCTGCCCGGTGGCCCGAATGCCGCGCGGCCCGTGTCCAACCAGGAGGTGGTGCGTTGGGCGGCCACCCAGCGCTTGGCGGTGGTGCCGCAGGCCGTGGACGGGCATTTTGACCTGGGGGGCGACCTGAATGGCCACCCGTGGCGGCTGGAGTGTGGCAACCCCACGCGTGACTATGTGCGCGGCCTGGAGTTGCGGGGGCGTGCCGACCTGGGGGTGGACCCGGACGCGGCGGTGATGGTGCTTAATCGCCCCTTGCAGGAGTCCCTGGAGGGCAATGCCTACAACGCCATCACCGACACCCTGCAGACCACAGTGAATGCCAGCCTGCCCGAGGAAATGCGCTGGCTGGCCATGTTTGAAGAGGTGACCTGGCCGGGCCTGCCGGCCTCGTTTCGCCAGCACTTTGCGGTGGTGGCGGAGCGCATGGAGACCGCGCAGCGCTGGATCCATGCGCCGGTGGTGTCCAAGTTGCTCAACATCGTGGAAGGTGAGGGCGGGGAGGTACGGGCGCAGTCGCCGCTGCTGTTGATGCTGGTACGCGGCAAGGTGTATCTGCGCATGGAGCACACGCAGCGCAGCCTGACGGAGATCGCCCAGGCCACGCAGTTGCTGCTGGCGGCTGCCCAAGGGGCATTGCAGAACCTGCCGCCCCCTCCGCCTGCGGGTGTGCCGACGGAAGGCACTGCAGGCCCGCAGTAGGGCCTGCGGGTGTCAGGCTCTACGGAGGTTGGCGTCAGCTGCCGCGGGTGACCGGCACGGCGGCGTCCCGGCCGTAGGTGCCGTACTTGCCCAGCTCCCACTTGGCAATGGCGTTGCGGTGCACTTCGTCCGGGCCGTCGGCAAAGCGCAGGGTGCGCGCACCGGCGTAGGCATAGGCCAGCGGGAAGTCGTCAGACATGCCGCCACCGCCGTGCACCTGCATGGCCCAGTCGATGACCTGGCAGGCCATGCTGGGGGCCACCACCTTGATCATGGCGATCTCGGTCTTGGCGACCTTGTTGCCAGCCACGTCCATCAGCCAGGCAGCCTTCAGTGTGAGCAGGCGGGCCATGTCGATCTTGCAGCGGGCCTCGGCAATGCGCTCCTGTGTCACGGTCTGCTGGGCCACAGTCTTGCCAAAGGCCACGCGTGACGATGCGCGCTTGCACATCAGCTCCAGCGCACGTTCGGCCAGGCCAATGAGGCGCATGCAGTGGTGAATGCGTCCAGGGCCCAGGCGGCCTTGGGCGATCTCGAAGCCACGGCCTTCGCCCAGCAGGATGTTGGAGACGGGCACACGCACGTTCTCGAAGGTCATCTCGACGTGGCCGTGCGGTGCGTCGTCGTAGCCCAGAACATTCAGCGGACGGATGATCTTGATGCCAGGGGCGTCGGCGGGCACCAGCACCATGCTCTGCTGCGAATGGCGCGGGGCTTCGGGGTCGGTCTTGCCCATGGTGATGAACACGGCGCAGCGCGGGTCGGCGGCACCAGAGATCCACCACTTGCGGCCGTTGATCACGTACTCATCGCCCTGGCGCTCGATGCGGGTCTCGATGTTGGTGGCGTCGCTCGATGCCACATCGGGCTCGGTCATGGCGAAGGCCGAGCGGATCTTGCCTTCGAGCAGGGGCTTGAGCCAGCGGGCCTTGTTGGCTTCGTCGCCATAGCGGGCAATGGTTTCCATGTTGCCGGTGTCGGGCGCGGAGCAGTTGAACACCTCGCTGGCCCACGGCACGCGGCCCATGATTTCGGCCAGCGGTGCGTATTCCTGGTTGGTCAGGCCGGCACCTGCATAGCCGGATGCTGCGGCGCTGTCGACCGGCAGGAACAGGTTCCACAACCCGGCGGCCTGGGCCTTGGGCTTGAGGTTCTCGATGGTGTTCAGCGCGCTCCAGCGCTTGCCTGCGACGGTGTTGGCGGCCAACTCATCCTTGTAGGCAGACTCGTTCGGATAGATGTGGTCATCCATGAACTGGAGCAGCTTGGCCTGCAGTTCCTTGGTTTTGGGCGAGTAGTCAAAGTCCATGGGTTTCTTCTCCGTTGGTAATCGTGGGCGGCGCTGGTGTTGCGTCGTGTGTTCAGCCGCGTTGCGCGAAGGACCAGGCCAGCTGGGCCATGGGTCGTGCGGTGTCGCCCGAGGCCTTGGCCTGGGCGCTGGAGGCCGTGCCAGCCTCTACCCGCTTGGCAATGCCCTGCAAAATGGCGGCGATGCGGAACATGTTGTAGGCGAGGTAGAAGTTCCAGTCGGCACGCAGCGCATCGGGGGTGGTGATGCCGGTGCGCTCGCAGTACAGGCGGATGTAGGTGTCTTCGTCGGGAATGCCCAGCGCGCCCAGGTCCAACCCCGCAATGCCACGCCCCAGCGAGGCAGGAATGTGCCAGCTCATGCAGTGGTAGCTGAAGTCCGCCAGCGGATGGCCCAGTGTGGACAGCTCCCAGTCGAGCACGGCGATCACGCGGGGCTCGGTGGGATGGAACATCAGGTTGTCCAGGCGGTAGTCGCCGTGCACGATGGACACATGGCCCTCGTCGCGTGCGCTGGCGGGCATGTTGGCGGGCAACCATTCCATGAGGCGGTCCATCTCTTCGATGGGCTGCGTGATGGAGGCCACGTATTGCTTGCTCCAGCGGCCGATCTGGCGGTCAAAGTAGTTGCCGGGCTTGCCGTAGTTGGCCAGGCCTCGGTCTGCAAATTTCACCGTGTGCAGCGCTGCGATCACCCGGTTCATCTCGTTGTAGATGTCACCGCGTTCAGCTGGCGTCATGCCGGGCAGGGACTGGTCCCACAGCACGCGGCCCTGCATGCACTCCATCACGTAGAAGGCGCGCCCAATCACCGATTCGTCCTCGCACAGCACAAACATGCGCGGCACGGGCACATCGGTGCCGTGCAGGCCGCTCATCACCGCAAACTCGCGCTCGATGGCGTGGGCCGACGGCAGCAGTTTGGCCACGGGCCCGGGCTTGGCGCGCATCACGTAGCTGGCGCCGGGGGTGATGAGCTTATAGGTGGGGTTGGACTGCCCGCCCTTGAACATCTCCACCGTCAGCGGGCCCGCAAAGCCCTCCATGTTCCTGGAGAGCCATGCGGTCAGTGCTTCGATTTCAAAGGCGTGCTGATCGGAAACAGGGCGGGTGCCGACGAAATGGTCAAAGTTGCTCATGGAGGCGGATGAAGGTTCTGGCTGTCAGTGATGGGGTAAGTGAGTCAGTTGTCGGCTTCAGCGATGCGCATCAGGGCTTCGCGGTCCCGCACCACCAGGCCGCCCGGCTCGATGCGGATGGCGTCTTCGCGTTCCATGGCCTTGAGTTCCTGGTTCACGCGTTGGCGCGACGCACCCAGCAGTTGTGCCAATTCTTCCTGCGCCAATTGCAGACTGATCCGCATTTCGCTGCCGTCCGACAGGCTGGGCACGCCGTAGCTGCGCACCAGGTGCACCAGCTGCTTGGCCAGGCGCGATCGCAGGGGCAGCGTGTTGAGGTCTTCCACCAGCCCGAACAGCTGGCGAATGCGCCGCGCATGCAGGCGCAGCATCGCTTCGTACAGCTCGGTGTGCACGGCCAGGATCTTGCGAAAATCGGCCTTGGCCACACACAGGATCGTGGTGTCGCCGTGCGCGTAGGCGTCGTGCGTGCGCCGGTCTCCATCGAAGATCGCCACGTCGCCGAACCAGATGCCCGGCTCCACATAGGTCAGCGTGATCTGCTTTCCCGAGATGGATGTGGAGCTCACCCGCACTGCACCGCGCGCGCAGGCAATCCACTCCTCGGGCGGGTCGCCGCGTGCGGCGATGAGGCCGCCGTCCTTGAAGCGTTTGACGTATGCACATCGCAGGATGTCGTGGCGTAGCGAAGGTGAGAGTGATGAAAACCAGCGACCGGAGTTGATCGCTTCACGTTCTTCGATAGTAAGAATCGGGTCGTCCATGGCCTGTCTTTTGGGTGACTAGAAACAGGCCCATTGTCGCGTCAGGGACCTGCGCAATGCGTCAGGGTTGTCACCTGCGTGTCTGCCCCGTAGGCCAAAAGAAAACCCCCGGCGCTGGGTGGCAGCGTACGGGGGTTGATGGGTCTGCGACGGTGGATGCGTCGAGGCGTTTGTGGTGCAGCGCTACTCGTAGCGTGGCACGCGCTTTTCCAGAAATGCTGAGATGCCTGCGCCGCCATTGGCGTGGTGCAGGTTCTTCACGAAGTGGTCGCGCTCATGGCCCAGGTGGTGTGTGAGCTGGGCATGGGGAGCCTCGTTCAGCAGCTCCTTAATGCTGGCCAGTGCATTGGGTGCACGGGCATTGAGCTGCTCAGCCAGCGCCAGGGCGGTGTCGAGTGCATTGCCTGCTTCGGCAAGGCGGTTGACCAGGCCCAATGAGTGCAGGCGTTCTGCGCCGATGCGGTCCCCGCACATGAGGATCTCGGTGGCAATCTGGCGGGGCAGCGCGTGGGCCAGGCTCCAGCTGGCGCCGCCATCGGGCGACAGGGCCACGTTGCTGTAGGCCATCACAAACACGGCATTGCGGGCCGCCACGATGAAGTCGCAGGCCAGTGCCAGCGAAAACCCTGCACCGGCTGCGGCGCCCTCCACGGCGGCGATCACCGGCTTGGGGTAGGTGCGGATGGTCTCGATCCAGTTGTGCAGGCCTTCAATGCTTTGTGCCTGCACCTGCGGCGCTTCCTGGCGGTTGGCCAGCAGGCGCTGCAGATTGCCGCCCGAGCAGAACATGCCATCGGCGCCCGTGATGACCACGCTGCGGATGTCGGGGCTGCTTTCGGCCACGCCCAGCGCTTCCACACCCGCGGCATACATCACCGGGTCGATGGCATTGCGCCGCTCGGGGTTGCGAAGGGTCAGGATCAGGGTTTGGCCCTGGCTGGTGCTCTGGAGTTCTGCGGGCATGGTGGTCTTCAGTGAGGCGGCCGTGGTGCTTGGCAATCAGTCTTCTTCGACATGGCTCAGGCTCAGGCCAATCGCACCCCTTCGGCGCAGCCATGGGCTGGGGCGGTAGCGCGTGTCGCCATACACGGTCTGCATGTTGAACAACACTTCCAGGATGTTGGTGGGGCCCCAGCGGTCGCCCATGGCCAGGGGGCCCAGCGGGTAGCCCAGGCCCAGGGTCACGGCGGTCTCAAGATCCTTGGGGGTGCAAATGCCTTGCTGACAGATGTCGCTGGCGATGTTGACGATGGTGGCCACCACGCGCTGCGTGACGAAACCACCGCTGTCACGGATCACACTGACAGCCTTGCCGTCGCGCGCAAACAGCGCATGTGCAGCGTTGCGGATGTCCACGCGCGTGGCGGGGTTGGTGGCCAGCACGCGGCGCTTGGTCGCGGCGTCATCGATGAGCATGTCGATGCCGATGGTGCGGGCTGGGTCCAGCCGCTCCACCACGGCGACGGTGGTCACGTCAAAGCCAAGCGGGGCAACCAGCGTGATGGCCTGGGGGGAGGGGGATTGGCCGGTCTCGATGGTGGCCCCCAGGTCCTTGAGCAATTGGTACAGCTCGGCCCGGCGTGCAGCGCGCGGGGACACCCACACGGGCGGAATGTCGTTGACCACGGGGGCAGGCGCCTCGGCAGGCACCTGCGCTGTGCCCTCCACGTAGCGATAGAAGCCTTCGCCCACCTTCTTGCCCACCACGCCCCCCGCCAGACGCTGCGCGGTGATCACGCTGGGGCGGAAACGGGGTTCGTCGTAGTACTGGCGGTAGATGGACTCCATGACCGGGTGCGACACGTCCAGCGCCGTCAGGTCCATCAACTCGAAGGGCCCCAGCTTGAAGCCGACCTGGTCGCGCAGGATGCGGTCGATGGTGGCGAAATCGGCCACACCTTCGCCCACGATGCGCAGGGCCTCCGTGCCGAAGCCGCGCCCCGCGTGGTTCACGATGAAGCCAGGGGTGTCCTGCGCCTGTACAGGGGTATGGCCCATTTCCTTGGCATACGCGGCCAGCGCAGTGCAGATCGCTGGATCTGTCTTGAGGCCCGCGATCACCTCCACCACCTTCATCAAAGGGACGGGGTTGAAGAAGTGGAACCCAGCCAGGCGTTCGGGGCGCTTGAGGGCTGCGCCAATGGCCGTCACGGACAGAGAGGACGTGTTGGTGGCCAGCACCGCATCGGCGCGCACCACCCCTTCCAGTTCGACGAAGAGGGCCTGTTTGGCATCCAGCCGCTCCACGATGGCTTCCACCACCAGATCGCAGGCCGCCAGGTCTGCCGCCGTTTTGACGGGGTGCAGCCGCGCGGTCAGCGCTGTGGCTTGGTCCGCTTCGATCCGGCCCTTGGCGACCAGCTTGTTCCATTGCTCCTGCAGGGCAGCCCGTGCGGCGTCGGCGGCTCCGGGGTTGGCGTCCAGCAGAAAAACCTGACTGCCAGCCTGGGCAGCAATTTGTGCGATGCCTCGGCCCATGGCACCGGTACCCACGATGGCGATGTTGGGAAACTGAATTTTCATAGCGGCATTATGGCTCTGGCCTTATCTGGGTCTTATGTGCAAGAATCCTCCGGACCGAAAAACAGAAATGATTGTGAAAATCCGTAACACCGTTTTTGGACCAGGATTGTGGGCGCTTGCAGCCGGTGCTTCGGCGCTGTCCCTGGGCAATGGTAGTGGTACGGTCGTGTTGGGCGCCCCGGTCGATCTCTCGTTCGAGTTGCAGCCCGACCCGGGCACGGATGTCGCATCGTCCTGCGTCACGGCCAAGCTGGTGGCAGGCGACAACGCCATCAGTGACAACAAGGTGCGCGTGGTCCCATTGCCCGAGGTGCGTGGGCGTCCTTCAGGGGTCCGCGTGCTGGCCTCGGTATCGCTGGATGAACCGGTTCTCACCGTGACCCTGACCGCAGGGTGCAACGGAAAAACCACGCGCAGCTACACCTTCCTCTCGGATTTGCCGACCACCGTCACCCGGTCCGCCTCTGCATCCCCGGTGGACTTGGCGCGGCTTCCTGCAGCAACCCCCAGCGCAGCTTCAGAGTCACAGCGTTTGCCTTCACAGGGCAGTGGCAGTGCATCTGCGGCTGCGGCCGGTGCTATGCAGGCCACCAGGCCGCGTGACAAGGCGCCTGCACTGGCAAGGGCCTCGGGCTCGCCCTCCGCTGAGAGCCGCGCTCCCGGCTCTCCAGCTGCCGCACGGCCTTCCGCGCGTGTGGGCACGGCAACACCTGGCAAGTCGGTGGTGGCCGCTGCACCTGCAGCGCGCTCGCGTTTGGTGGTTGAGCCCCTGGATACCTGGTTGGACAGTCCTGTGGCGTTGCGCTCTACCGCGCAGCTACCCACGGCACCTTCTGAAGAGATGTCGGCCCTGCGCACCCAGGCCGCCGCGTTGTGGAGGTCGTTGAACGCGCAGCCGGAAGAATTGCAAAAAGACGGCGAACGGTTGAAGGCGCTGGAATCAGACACCGCCGCATTGCGAGCACAGGCCGCCAAGGACCGTGCAGCCGCTGGTCAGTTGCAGCAGCAGCTGGAGGCGATGGAGCAGGAGCGTTTTCCTGCGACGGTGGTATATGCTTTGGGCGGTCTGCTGGCCTTGGCCTTGGCGGGGGTGGCATGGATGTGGTCGCGGATGCGCAGCGCCTCTGACAAGGCAGTGCGTTCGTGGCGCGATTCTGTGGCTTTGGGCGCACGTGGCGATGCAGCATCGGCGCATGAAGAAGCGGTCAGTCTTACCCCCCATCCCGGTGACACCTGGCTGCCGTCGGAAACCCAGCCTCATGCCGTCGCGGCGAACCCAGAGTCCGGTGCCATGCCCCTGCGCAAGGCAGCCCCTGCGGCCGTGGAACCACGCTTCGTAGCGACCAGCCCGGCGGCGAGTGCTCCCGCTCCCTTGCAGGCGAAGTCGGTTTCCGCGCCGGCCGCCGCCTCGGTAGCGCCCCACATCGTCAACCCTGAAGAGCTGTTTGACATCCAGCAGCAGGCTGAATTTTTTGTTTCGGTGGGCGAGCACCAGCAGGCCATCGAGGTGCTGAAGAATCACATTGCCGAGCACCGCCAGACCTCTCCGTTGGCCTACCTGGAGCTATTGCGGCTGTATCACACGCTCAGCCGTGTGGATGAGTTTGCGCAGCTGCGAACGCAGTTCATGCAGTCCTTCAACGCGCAAGTGCCGGAGTTTGCGGGCTTTCACCGCACGGGCCGCATGCTGTACCACTACACCGACGCACTCGCCGAGATCGAGGCCGAGTGGACAACGCCTGCGGTGCTGGGCTTGCTGGAGAAATTCCTGTTCCGCCGCACGGGCGCTGAAGCGGTGGAGCCGTTTGATCTGGCGGCCTATGACGATCTTTTGCTGCTGCTGGCGATTGCACAGACCACGCCCGCCAGTGCGCGCGGTGCAGCGCCCCCGCGCAAGCGGACGACGCCCCTGGCACCGCCCCGGTCCGAGACCCTGGTGGCACCTGCAGCTCCGGAACCGGTGGCGCTGCACGACGACCAGCCGCTTGATTCACTGGCAGCCAGCCTCGAGTTCGAGTTTGCGATGAAGGCCCAGCAGGAGCCCGAGCCCGTGCGCTCTGCAGCCACTCCCTCCAGGCCTGCAGCAGCATTAGGCGAGGATTCGCGGGGCATTCCGCTTGACCTGGATCTGTCGGACCCACCCCACCTCACGCTGAGCGATCTGCCCCCGGTGCCCGTGACGGCGCCGCCGCCAGCGGGCCAGCCGGTCGGCTTTGGCATGGAGAACGATCTCATGGAGCTCCGCCTTGAGCTGGAGCAGATGAAGAAGCCCGACAACAAGTAGCGAGCAGGCGACCAATCGGCCACCCGGCGACTATCCAGGGGGCGCTGCGACGGTCGTGAGGGATGCGCGATAACCGCCGTGGCCGCTATCGCCACCGAGCCGTCACCGCATCAGCGCCATCAGCTCTGCGGCCGATGCTTCAGGGTCCGGTGCATTGACCAAGGCACGCACCACGGCCACGGAACCCACGCCAGTGGCCAGTACCCTGGGGAACTGCTCGGCGCTGATCCCACCAATCGCCACCTGCGGGTAGTGCCGCATCAGCCGCGCATACACGCCCAGCCTGCCCACGCCCTGGGGAGCGGTGGCCATTTTTTTCAGGGTCGTGGGGAACACTGCACCCATCGCGATATAGCTGGGCCCCACGGCGTCGGCACGCACCATTTCGGCATATCCATGGGTGCTCACGCCCAGACGCAGGCCCGAGCGATGAAGCGTTTGCAGTTGCTCTGCGGTGAGTGCGTCCAAGTCTTCCTGGCCCAGATGAATGCCGTAGGCGCCAGCTTCGATGGCGTCCCGCCAGTGGTCGTTGACGAACAACAGCGCGCCTGTGCCTTGCACCGCCTGGACGGCGGCCTGAACTTCGGTCCGGATGGCCTGGGCGTCGTCCGACTTGAAGCGCAATTGCACCGTGGGCACCCCGGCACGTGCCATGCGGCCCACCCACTGGGCGTCGGGCAGTACGGCATACAAGCCCAGGTGCTCCGGGCACGCGGCGAACTGCTGGGCGCGCGGAAGGCGCTGCAGGCCAAAGTCTTGGGGCTCGTTGGGCCACTGCTCGGGCTGTGCGCTGCCGGTGCGCAGCGCGCGCGCCTGCCAGGCACGGGCCAGGCATTCGGCGTCGTGGGCGATGAAACCCAGCTGGCTGCAGGCCTGTAGCGCGGCGAGATAGACAGGGTCTTGCAACGTGGGGGCTGGCACGGGCTCGGGCGCAAACCCCGCAAAGGTGGCCGCGTGGTGGCTCAGGATGGCGTTCGCCAGAGCGGTGGTGTCATGCATGGGCGTGGTGCCAGAAAGGGGTGCCCAGCACGGGGGTGCTGGGCTGGGCGGCTTCTTGTGCGGCCATGGCACCGGCCAGGCGGGCGGCGCGCCCGGCGCTGACGGCATCGGCAAATGCGCCGGCCATGGCCACCGGGTCTTGGGCCAGGGCCACGGCGGTGTTCAGCAGCACGCCGTCATAGCCCCACTCCATGACCTGGCAGGCGTGCGAGGGCAGGCCCAGCCCGGCATCGACCAGCATGGGCACGTTCAGGCGCTCGCGCAGTGTCTGCAGCGCGTAGGGGTTGACCGGACCGCGCCCGGTGCCGATGGGGGCGGCCCAGGGCATCACGGCCTGGCAGCCCACATCGACCAGGCGCTGGCACAGTACCAGGTCTTCGGTGCAGTAGGGCAGCACCTGAAAGCCATCCTTGATGAGGTGCTCGGCCACGCCCACCAGGTTCAGCGTGTCGGGCTGCAGGGTGTAGTCGTCGCCGATCAGCTCCAGCTTGATCCACGGGGTGTTGAATACCTCACGCGCCATCTGCGCGGTGGTGATGGCCTCTTGCGCACTGTGGCAACCGGCGGTGTTGGGCAGCACGGGCACGTTGAGCTTGCGCAGCAGCTCCCAGAAGCTGCTGCCGCTTTCGGCCGGGTTGCTGCCCTGGCGGCGCAGTGAGGCAGTGACCATGGCGGGCCGGGCGCGTTGCACAGCGGCTTCGAGCACGGCGGGCGAGGGGTAGCGCGAGGTGCCTAGCAGCAGGCGGCTGGCGAACGTCTGGCCGTACAGCACCAGCGGGTCTTGGGGCGTCGGAGTGGTCATTGGATTACTATGGTTTTGATAGCTGCTGGCGCATAATTTGTATGCGCTTGCAGCCGTTTTCATTGAGTTTCTGCTACCTCAGCCCCCGGTGACCGGCGAGATGATCTCCACGCGGTCGCCAGGCTGCAGTGCATGGGCGGCGTAGCGGGTGTTGGGTACAAAGGTGGTGTTCACGGCCACTGCAAACGGGGGGCGCGCTTCGATGGCGGCCACAGCATCGGCCACGGTGGCACCTTCGGGCAGTTCGTGCGGGATTTGGTTGATCGAGATGTTCATGCAAATGCGGGGGCTGCAACGCCGGTCGGGGCGGGTGCGGCTGGCTCCAGTTCCAGCCGGAGGTCAAAACGTTCGGACAGGGTCGATTGTCCCGTGTTCAGCACCTCCAGGGTCACATCCAGCATGGCGGGCGAGATCATGAAGCCGTGGCGGTACAGACCGTTGATCTCCAGCACGCCCGGGCGGGTCTGGCGGATGGCGGGCAGGTTGTCGGGCAGCGTGGGGCGGCACTGCGTGGCCAGCTCGAGGATGCGGCCCTCGCCAAAGCCGGGGTGCACCGCATAGGCGGCGCTCAGCAGTTCCAGGGTGGAGCGAACACTGGCCGGGGAGCGGTCGTCGGACTCGATCTCGGTCGCGCCAATGACAAACAGATGGTCTTCCTTGGGCGCAATGTAGATGGGGTAGCGCGGGTGCACCAGCCGGGTGGGGCGCTGCAGCGTGACGTCGGGCGCATGGATGCGCGCCACTTCGCCACGCACGCCGCGCAAGGCACTCCACTGGCCCTTGGCGCCCAGGCCCCGGCAGTCCAGCACCCGGTCAGGCTGGCCGGGTGCGCCGGGCGTAAAGGCTTCGGGCGACTGGGGCGTGTGCCAGTGCATGCGCACTCCCAGGCGCTCCATTTCCACCACCAGGGCGGCCAGCAACTGGCGGTTGTCTAGCTGGCCTTCGCCGGGCAGGTACAGGCCCTGGTTGAAGCGGTGCGCAAGGGCGGGCTCCACCTGTTCCAGGGCGCCACTGTCGAGCTTTTGCAGGGCGGGCAGCTCGGGCAGGCTGCGCTGGTTGTTTTCGAGCTGGCGGGTGAAACGCTGGGCTTCGGCAGCGTCCTGGCGGTGCCACACGATCAACGTGCCGGCCTGCTGAAAAAACACAGGCGCTGACAAGGTTGCCAGCAACTCGGGCCAGCGCGTCAACGCGTGGTGGCCCATGCGCACCACGCCGGGTTCGGTGATCGCAGACTCTGCCAGCGGGGCCAGCATGGCCGCAGCCACGGTGGCGGCAGAGTTTTCGGCGGCGGGGCTGCCCGCGTCGTAGATGTCTACACGGTGCCCCAGACGCGCAAGCTCCACAGCCAGCAGACGGCCCATGAGCCCTGCGCCCAGGATGGCAAAGGAAGAAGGTGGAAGTGACATAGCTCCGTCAGTGTGTCCATGTAGTGGCAAGCAGCCATGGACAAAACGGGGTCACCGCTGATGGAAACTCCCCACGCCAGCATGACCTGGATCGGGTAGCGGGGCTGCTGCGTGTGCCGCAGTGCACAGAGTTCTGTGCGGGCCCCAGGGTATTTCTCAGTCGCGCACCATGCGGTGGGACACCCCTGTTTCGTCCGGAAAATGAATTACAGCACATCCCCTAAGCGCCCCGTTTTGACGTGGCGCATAGGCCATAATTTTTGCCATGATTTCACCGACGATCTCCTTGCCCTCCACGGGCCACCGCTACGCACGCGTGCTCTCCATTGCCGGGTCTGACAGCGGCGGCGGCGCGGGCATCCAGGCCGATCTCAAAACCTTCAGTGCCTTGGGCTGCTATGGCATGACAGCCATCACCGCCATCACGGCCCAGAACACCTGTGGGGTGACAGGCATCCATGGCATTCCGCCCGAGATGCTCAAGGCCCAGATCGATGCGGTGGTGCAGGACATTGGCGTGGACGCCGTCAAGATCGGCATGCTGCACTCACCGGGCGTGGTACACGTGGTGGCAGAAGCCATTCGGACCTATCAGCTGCCGCACGTGGTGCTGGACCCGGTGATGGTGGCCACCAGTGGCGATCGGCTGATTGCCCAGGAGACGGTGGCCGTGCTGGTCCAGGAGCTGTTTCCGCTGGCCGAAGTGGTCACGCCCAACCTGGACGAGGCCGGATGGCTGCTGGGGCGCAGCATCGAGGGCGTGGAGGCGCTGGAGCTGGCCGCGCAAGACCTGCTGCGACTGGGCGCCCGCGCCGCGCTGCTCAAAGGCGGGCACCTTCCGGGCGACTGGGTGGTGGATGTGTTGGCCGTGCAAGGCGGGGAACACGCACAAGGTCAGGGCCACCGGTTGCAGTCACAGCGCATTGCCACCCACAACGGGCATGGCACCGGGTGCACCCTGTCGTCAGCGATTGCCGCGCAGCTGGCACTGGGCCAGCCGCTGCAGCAGGCCGTGGAGCAGGCACGGGCCTACATTCTGGGGGCCATTGCTGCCGGGGCGGATGTCACCACCGGCCACGGCCATGGCCCGCTCAACCACGGCTACGCGCCCGTGGCGCAGCGGGTGTTTCAGGCACTGTAGAGCGATTTTTGGGTGTTTTGAGGCTCAAGCGCTAGTCAATCATGCGCTGAGCGCTCATCTTTTGATAGTGACTGATTGGTTCAGTGTGCCTTGGGCCTCGTGGCCCAGGCGAGCACAAAGCTGAACACCAGTGCGGGCAGTGCAGAGCCCGCGTCAGGCAGTACCTTGGGTGCCAGGTGGTACACCGCGATACCCGCCAGCCAGATGGCCACGGGCGCCGCATTCACCTTGCGCGCAGCCGCGAGCAGGGCGGGCGCATCGGTGCCGAAGGCCAGGCGCCCCAGAATCACGCCAAACAGCGGCACAAACACCGAGCTGAGCAGCAGCAGAAATGGCTCCAGGCTGTGCATGGGTAGCACCAGTGCCAGCCCGGTGCACAGCGCGGCCACCAGCAGGCCCCAGGCGCGCACGCCCCAGCGCGGCAGCAGGCTGTGGGCCGACACGGCGCCCGAATAGGCGTCGCCATAGGCGTTGTCCACCTCGTCGATCAGGATCAGTGACAGCGCAATCAGCCCGCCCTGGGCCAGCAGCAGCGCCTGCACCAGGTCCTGGCTGGGCAAGGTCAGCGCCACCAGAACACCGAGGCTGTAGCACCAGATATTGGCCAGCGCATAGCCCAGCCAGGTGCCGCGCAGTGCGGAGCCGCCGTTCTTGCCATGGCGCGCGTAGTCGGCCACCAGCGGCAGCCATGAGATGGGCATGGCGATCACCAGGTCCAGCGCGGGCAGCACGCCCATGCCTCCGTCGCCCTTGCGTGTCCACAGCGCTTCAAAACCTTGGGTTTGCGCCAGCGAGAGGAACTGCCACGACAGCCACAGCAGCGACAACACGACCAGCGGCAGGGCAATGCGCGCAATCAGCTTGCGCACCAGCTGCACCATCGACCCGCTGATCAGTAGCATCACCACGCCGCCCCACAGCAGCGTGGCCAGCACCGGCCAGTGGGCACCAGCCATGGCGCCCGACTGCTGGCCGATGGCCACGGTGGCATCGCGCATCACCACCAGCTCAAACGTACCCCAGCCCACCAGCTGCACGATGTTCAGGATGATGGGCAGGCTGGCAAACGTGCGGCCGTACACGGCGTGCATCAGCCCGGCGCTGGCTAGGCCGCTGTCGCAGCCCAGCTTGGCCACCCAGCCCAGCAGGCCCGCGCCCACGATGGAACCGGCGACGATGGCGATGAGTGCCTCTTTGGTACCCAGCGCAGGCATCAGGTAGGCACCCACCTGCATGACCAGCAGGCCCACGCCCAGGCTGAACCAGAGCGAGGCGTGGTCATGCCACTGGAAGACGCGGCGGTCGGGGGAGACGGGGGCCAGCGCTTCGTTGGTGGCGTGCGTGGCAGGCGATGAGGACATGGAATGGCTCCGTAAGCAGATACAGAGCAGGGGCCGCCCACCGGTGCGCCCTGACGTGTTCAGGGCCGTGCCATAGCGGACTTGCTTCCCTGCGCGAGGATGATCTCAATCAGGTTCAAAGGGACTCTCTCAGTCGATTCCGGTGGCCCGGTCTCGACACCCCTAGCGTGGGCACTTCGGTGGAAGTGCGCTGCGGATTGTAGTGGCAGCGGGAACGGGTTCGGGACGCCGTCTTAGGAAGACTCAGGAAGACGAGGCAGAAGCTGCAGAGGTAGCGAGCGCCACGCCCAGCAACTGGTGCAGGCGCAGACTGGTGGTGGTGTATTGCAGCGCCACCTTGTCGCCTTTGAGCACCTCGGCCGCACCAAAGGCCGCCAGCGTGGCTTCGTGGAAGCCGCACAGGATGAGCTTGCGTTTGCCGGGGTAGGTGTTGATGTCGCCCACGGCGTAAATGCCGGGCACGCTGGTGCGGAAGGCTTCCGTGTCCACCACCAGTTGTTTGCGGTCCATGGCCAAACCCCAGTCCGCAATGGGTCCGAGGCGGGGCGAGATGCCCAGCACGGCCACCAGCAGGTCCAGCGCCAGGGCGCGGGTGCTGCCGTCGGCATCCACCACCTGCAGTGCGGTGAGGCGGTCGCCCGCAGTGTCAATACCGGTGATCTGTGCGGCCTCGACGTGGATGCGGCCCGCATCGCGCAATTGCTGCAGGCGTTGCAGCAAGGCTTCAGGCGCCTGGAACACGTCGCGGCGGTGCAGCAGGCTGACGCGTGCGGTCTGGCCTTGCTCGACCAGTTCCACGGCGCGGGCCACGGCGGGCTCGTCGCCGCCGTGCACGACCACGTGGCGCCCGGTCACATCCACAGTCGCGGCCAGATTTTGATAGTGGACCTGGGTGCCCACAAAGCGCTCGATGCCGTCCACCTTGAGCGTGCGCGGCACAAAGGCGCCCACACCTGCGGCAATGAACACGCTGCGGGCCAGCAGTTGCGAACCTTGCGAGGTTTCGACCAGCAGGCGCCCATCGGCCTGCACGGTGAATGCGGACACCAGCGTGTTCAGGTGCCACTGGGTCTTGAACGGCGCAATCTGCTGAAGCAGCAAAGCGGCCAGCTCGCGGCCGGTGCACACCGGGATGCCGGGGATGTCGTAGATGGGTTTGTCGCCGTACAGCTCGACGCACTGGCCGCCCGCATGGGGCAGGGCGTCGATCAGGTGGGCGGTGATGCCTTGCAGGCCCAGCTGGAAGACCTGGAACAGGCCCACGGGACCCGCGCCGATGACGACGGCGTCGGTCTCTACGACGGCGGGCGCTTGCAAAGTCTCAGTCACCAGCGGGGCGCGCGGCGGGTTACTTGATCAGTTCGTTGACCTTGCCCGGCTTGCCGTTCCATTCGTCGGCGTCGGGCAGCGCCGGCTTGCGCTTGGTGATGCTCTTCCAGCCGTCGGCAAAGGCCAGGTCGGCGTTGAGCTTGATGAAGGCGATCTGGTCTGCGGGCAGGTCTTCCTCGGCAAAGATGGCGTTGGCCGGGCACTCGGGGATGCAGACGGCGCAATCGATGCACTCATCGGGATCGATGACGAGCATGTTCGGGCCTTCGCGGAAGCAGTCCACGGGGCACACGTCCACACAATCGGTGTACTTGCACTTGATGCAGTTTTCGGAAACGACGTGGGTCATGACAGGAGTTGTGTGGGTCGGTGAAAACCCTCGATTTTAAAAGCTTTCACCGACCTTTGGTTGCAGGGTCCCTCACCCCGATGGGGTGACTGGGGCTTGGGGCGCTGATCTGGATCAGTTGACGAGCACGGCGCCAGCGGTTTTGTGGCTGGCGGTGTCCACCAGAATCAGCGAGCCCAGCACGCGGGCCTGGCTGAATGCTGCGGCGGGAATCGCCTCCTGCAGCAGCAGGTCCACATGGCCGATGGCATTGGGATCGAGCTGCGTGGCGGCTTCTTCGGCCAGCGTGTTGATGTTGAGCTTGTGCACCACAGCCTTGACCTTGGCCTTGACCCAGCGGTGGCCGTGCAGCGCCCAGTACACGCGGCCTGCGACCAGGGGCTCGTCGTCCATCCAGGCGACGGTAGTGCGCAGCTCGCGGCTGGCGGGCCAGGCCGGGGTGGCGGCGGGCGTGTCGCCAAAGTCGTCATCGGCTGGGGCTGCAGCGGGTGTGGGCGCTGCCAAAATCCAGTCGCCGCGCGATACGTCCACCTCGCGGTCCAGGATGATGCCCGCGCTGGTGCCTGCGGGCACGTCCTTGGGGCGGCGGGCGTGGTCCAGCACCTGGGCCACCGTGGCGAGCTGGCCGCTGGGGAAGATCTGCACCGCCGTGCCGGGCGCAAAACTGCCGGCGGCCACGCGGCCCCAGAACACGCGGCGGCCCTGGCTGGTGTCCGACGAGGACGAGAACTTCTCGACCCACTGCACCGGGAAGGCCGGTGCCAGTGCTGTGTCTGCCGGGGTGTTGGGCAGTTCTTCCAAGACTTGCAAGAGGGTAGGACCGTCATAGCCGCACCAGCCTGCGTGGGCGTCCACCACGTTCCAGCCCTTGAGGGCGGAGACCGGCACCATGGCGCGCACGGTGATGCCTGCCGCCTGGGCAAAGGCCTGCAGTGCGCCTTGAATATGCTTCCAGGCCAGTGCGGGGTCTTCCACCGCGTCCAGCTTGTTCACGGCAAACACCAGCGAGTGCACGCGCAGCAGATGGGCCAGCAGGCTGTGGCGGCGCGTCTGCGGCAGCAATGCGAGGCCAGAGTTCTTCCAGTCGAGCTTGGTCGCATCGACAAGTACCACGGCGGCGTCGGCGCTGGATGCGGCCGTCACCATGTTGCGGGTGTACTGCTCGTGGCCGGGCGCATCGCCGATGATGAACTTGCGCTCTTCCGTGGCGAAGTAGCGGTAGGCCACGTCGATGGTGATGCCTTGCTCGCGCTCGGCGGAAAGGCCGTCGGTCAGCAGGGCCAGGTCGGTCTCACCCTGGCGCTGCACACCGGCCAGGTGGTCTTGCAGCACGGCCTTGCTGTCCACCAACAGGCGGCCGATCAGCGTGCTCTTGCCGTCATCGACGGAGCCGCAAGTGATGAACTTGAGGGCGGAAATATGGTCGTTTTGGCCGGTAGCGCTAGTGTTGTTTGTGCTAGTAGCTATTGAATTGATAGCAGTCATCAGAAATACCCGTCCTTCTTGCGCTTCTCCATCGAAGCATCGGATGTCTTGTCGTCCATGCGCGTGGCGCCACGCTCGCTCACGTCGGCGGCCAGGGTCTCGATGACGATCTCGGCCGGGGTGGCTGCGGTGCTTTCCACGGGGGCGGTGCAGGTGATGTCGCCCACGGTGCGGAAGCGCACATCGCGCGTTTCCACCACATCGCCCTCACGCGGCGGGGTCAGGTCGGTCACGGGCATCAGCAGGCCCTTCTTGTCCACCACCTGGCGCTTGTGTGTGTAGTAGATGCTGGGCAGGCCGATCTGCTCGCGGTCGATGTACTGCCACACGTCCAGCTCGGTCCAGTTGCTGATGGGGAACACGCGGAAGTGTTCGCCGGGCTGCAGGCGGGTATTGAACAGGGTCCACAGCTCGGGGCGCTGGGCCTTGGGCTGCCATTGGCCAAAGCTGTCGCGGTGGCTGAAGATGCGCTCCTTGGCGCGCGCCTTTTCCTCGTCGCGGCGGGCACCGCCGATCAGGGCGTCAAAGCGGAACTCTTCAATCGCTTCGAGCAGCGTGACCGACTGGTGCACGTTGCGCGACTCGCCGGGGTGGGCCAGGCGCACGGTGCCGCGCGCCATCGAATCTTCCACGCTGCGCACGATGAGTTCGGCGCCCAGCTCCTTCGCTCGGAAGTCGCGGAAGTCCGTCACTTCAGGGAAGTTGTGGCCCGTGTCGATCATCAAGAGCGGGTAAGGGATGCGGCCCGCGCCAAAAGCCTTCTCGGCGCACTTGAGCATGACCAGCGAATCCTTGCCACCCGAGAACAGCAGGGCGGGGCGCTCGAAGGCGGCGGCGACTTCGCGCAGGATGAAGATGGTTTCTTCTTCCAGGGCGTCGAGGTGGGAGTTGTTGAGGTGGTAGCTCATGTTGTTGGTTTTCTCAAGCAGCGCTGAGTCGGTGCGGGCGTTCATGGTCGGACCTGGGGTCAGTGGGCAATGTGCAGGCCACACTCACGGTTGTCTTCGCCCTTGGTGGGGTCCACGTAGTCGAAGTTGTTGGGCAGGCCGTGTTTCACGCAGTACTCGTGCAGGTCTTTGGACGACCAGTGCAGCAGCGGAGCCACTTTGATGAGGCCGTCGGGGTTGATGCTCACCGGGTCCATCTGCGCGCGCACGGCGGTGTCAGTGGCGCGCAGCGCAGTGAACCAGACTTGCGGTGCGGTCTCGCGCAGGGCGCGGGCAAAAGGCTCCAGCTTCACCTCTTCGGTGAAGGCGGCGTGGCGTGGGTCGTCCAGCGCGGGCGTAGGGCCGTCCACCGCTTCGCGGTGGGCGCGCGAGCGCAGTGGCAGGTAGATCTTCAGCTTCAACCCCAGCTGCTGGGTCACTTCGTCGGCAAAGCGGTAGGTAGCTTCGGTGTTGTAGCCGTTGTCCATCCAGACCACGGGTACGTCAGGATTCACCTGCGTGACCATGTGCAGGATCACGGCTTCGAAGGGGCGAAAGTTGGTGGTGACGATGCTGGCCTTGCCCAGGCCCAGGGCCCATTCCACCAGGGCGGGTGCGTTGCGGCCCAGGTCGGCGTTGATGCGTGCGAGATCGATTTGGCTCATGGTGAGGGACTCGTTTGTTGGTGCAGCGGGCGCGTGGGCAGTGCGCCTGTCAGGCAGCCTTGGCGGCAAACAGGGGTTGGGGGTTCACTGCGTCGCCCTGGTAGAAGCCAGGGAAGCGTTCAAACTGGCGCTGCGCATCGGCAGCGTCCACGCCCTCGCGCAGCACGGCGCTGGAAAAGCCCGTGCGTTGCATCTGCACCAACTGATCGATCAGCACATCGCCGGTGGCTCGGATCTCACCCGTAAAGCCACGGCGGCGGCGCAGCAAAAAAGCCTGGCTGAATGCGCGGCCATCGGTGAAGTTGGGGAAGTGCAGATCCACACGGTCCACGCCATCGAGCGGCAGGGCCAGCGCATCGGCATCGTTGGGCAAGGCCACGGCGCGGGCGTCGCCATCGGCAGGTGGCTGGTGGTCTTGGGCGGCGATTAGTTTCAACATCATGTCTGTGGGGCTGTGCTGTACGGCGCTGCGGGGCTCAGGCGGCAGCGGTTTCTGGTTCTTTGTGGCGTGCCTGCTTGGCGGCTTCCTTGAACGGGTCGAGGCCAGTGCGGCGCACGGTGTTCTGGAAGGTCTCGCCGCTTTCGCGCAGGTCGCGGTAGGTGCCGAGCACGGCCTCGATCACATCCGGCACTTCGGCCGCCGAGAACGATGGGCCAATCACCTTGCCGGCCACGGCAGCGCCCGACAGGTCAGAGCCGTCGGAGCCGCCCAGCGTGACCTGGTACCACTCCTTGCCGTCTTTATCGACGCCCAGGATGCCGATATGGCCGCTGTGGTGGTGGCCGCAGCTGTTGATGCAGCCGCTGATGTGCAGGTCGATCTCGCCGATGTCATCCAGCTCGTCCAGGTCCTGGTAGCGCTGGGTGATGGCCTCGGCAATCGGCAGCGAGCGGGCGTTGGCCAGCGCGCAGAAGTCGCCGCCGGGGCAGGCGATCATGTCGGTGAGCAGTTGCACGTTGGCGCTGGCCAGGCCCAGGGCCTTGGCCTCTTGCCACAGGTCAAACAGGCGGCTGGCGTGCACCCAAGGCAGCAGCACGTTCTGGTCGTGCGTCACGCGGGCTTCGCCGGCGGAGTATTTGTCCACCAGGTCGGCCAGTGCGATGAGCTGGTCGCTGGTGGCGTCGCCGGGCGATTGGCCGGGGCGCTTGAACGATAGGGTGACCGCGCGCAGCTGGGCGTTTTGGTGGGCGTGCACATTGCGCTTGAGCCAGCGGCCAAACATCACATGCTCTGCCGCCTGTGCGTCCAGCGATGCCTGCAAGGCTGCGGGGGCCACGTCGGCAATGTCGGCCAGCTTGGGTGGCACAAAGCAGGCGGCCACGCGGTCAAATTCAGCTTGCGGGATGGTGTGGGGGCCGCCGTCGATCTCCAAAATCTGGCGGTATTCGGCTTCCACATCGTCGATGTACTGCTGGCCCTCGGACTTCACCAGAATCTTGATGCGGGCCTTGTACTTGTTGTCGCGGCGGCCGTGCTCGTTGTACACGCGCACGATGGCCTCGATGTAATTCATGATCTGGTTCCACGGCAGGAACTCGCGGATCACGGTGCCGATGACTGGCGTGCGGCCCATGCCGCCGCCCACAAACACCTTGAAGCCGATCTCACCTGCATCGTTCTTGACCAGGTGTAGGCCCACGTCGTGCCAGCCGGTGGCCGCACGGTCGTCCTTGGCGCCGGTGATGGCGATCTTGAACTTGCGGGGCAAGAACGCGAACTCGGGGTGCAGCGTGGACCACTGGCGGATCAGCTCCGCATAGGGGCGGGGGTCCACGATCTCGTCCACGGCGATGCCTGCCAGCGCGTCGGTGGTGGTGTTGCGGATGCAGTTGCCGCTGGTCTGGATGCCGTGAAGGTTCACGCTGGCGAGCAGGTCCATCACGTCGGCGCTCTTGGACAGCGGAATCCAGTTGAACTGCACATTGGTGCGGGTGGTGAAGTGGGCGCAGTGCGTGGGCAGGAACGTGGTGCCCAGCTTGCCCTGGCCTTCCATGGCGGCCTTGAAGACGGCGGCTTCGGGCTCGTCGTATTCGCGGGCAATCTGCGCCAGCACGCGCAACTGGCGGCTGGCGATCTCGCCGTAGGGCACTGCCACGCGCAGCATGGGCGCGTAGCGCTGCACATACCAGCCGTTTTGCAGGCGCAAGGGGCGGAAGTCGTCCTCGCTCAGCTTGCCCGTCTGCCAGCGCGTGAGCTGGTCACGGAACTGTGCGGCACGCTGTTTCACGAACTGGGTGTCGAAAGCGGTGTATTGGTACATAGGGGCTCAGATCAGAATCAGTTTGAAGCCTGCCCAGGCCAGCAGAATGGACAAGGCGGAGCGAATCAGGCGCTCAGGGGTACGGGCGACGAGGCGAGAGCCCAGCCAGATGCCCGGCAGCGAGCCAGCCAGCAATTGTGCAAGCAAAGGCCAATCCACCGAGCCCAGGGATGCATGACCCAACCCTGCCACCAAGGTCAAAGGCACGGCGTAGGCAATGTCGGCACCGATGATGCGCGGCAGCGGCAGCATGGGGTAGACCAGCAGCAGCACCGTGACGCCGATGGCGCCCGCGCCCACCGAGGTAAAGGTCACCAGCGTGCCGATCACGGCGCCCAGCAGCACAGGCAGGCTCCAGTGGCGGGGGCGGGTGGGGTCTCCGGTGTGGCTTTTGCGGGCAGCGGCTTCGGCTGCCTGGCGCTGGGCAGAAAACGCCACCACCTTGTAAAGCGTGGCCGCCGCCGTGAGCAGCAGGGCAAAGCCCAGCGTGGTGGTCATGATGGCCTGCGCCGTGCCGCTGGCGGGCCCCAGGACTTTCAGCGCCCACAGCGCCAGCAGCGCCGCCGGAATGCTGCCGGCGCACAACTGGCCCACCACTTTCCAGGGCACCAGCCGTTGGCGGGCCAGGCTCACGGTGCCGCCCATTTTGGTGAAAGCCGCGAACAGCAGGTCGGTGCCGACCGCCATGTGGGGCTTGATGCCGAAGAAGAAGATCAGGATCGGCGTCATGAGCGAGCCGCCGCCCACACCGGTCAGGCCAACGATGAGCCCGACGGCAAAGCCCGCAAAAACAAACGCCAATTCATGCATGGCGGCGAATGTAGAGGGGCTTCTTATGGATGCAAACTATTGTTTTGCTCTGCCAATATGCTTTTTTGTTTATAAGCAAGGTTTGGCGCGGGCTGGCGGGGTGGCGGCCGCTGGCCACCCACTTGCCGAGAGGGTGTTACGGCAGGCGCTCGGTGCCCAGCGCCTTGGCCAGCCGCGCATCCAGCGGCAGCGGCTCGCCCTGCAGCCGGGCGGCCAGCAGTTCGCCGCACAACAGCGCCAGTGTCAACCCCCGTGCGCCCATGGCCGTGCTGGCCCACAGGCCCGGCAGGTGGGCCGCGTCCACCGGGCCCACGAGAGGCAGCCGATCGGGCGCGGTGCAGCGCACGGCGGCCCAGGTGCGCAGAGCCGGGGACTCGCCCGGGGCGGGCTGAGGCGCTGACACGGCCAGCGCCTGGGTGAACAAAGGCTCCAGCTGGGGCGCGATGCCGGGCAGCAGGCCCTGCAGCTTGGCCCAGTTGGTGGCATGGGCGGTGTGGATGTCGGCTGTGCTGGGCGGCAGGGCCTGCACATCGCGTTCGAACGTCGAGCCCATCACCCAGCCTTGATCGCCATCGGCTTGATCGCCCAGCGGGAACCGGGGCACCAGGTTGCCATTGCCGTTGGCTGGGAACGGAATCGATGGTCGCAGCGGCGTTGCCGTGTCGGCATGTTGGCCCCACGACACCTGCCCGCGCACCGGCTGCAGGGGCCAGCGATGGTTCAGCAGCGCCGCGCTGCCGGCGCCTGCGGCAATGACCACGGTGGGCGCCTCGGCCAGCAATTGGCCGTGGGTGTCGATCATTTGCCAGGTGGCGATGGCCGGACTGTGTGTCGTGGCGGGTGTCTCCACGCGCCGCAGCTGGGCCACCGCGCAATTCCCCCGCCATTGAATGCCGGGTTGGCCCAGCAAGGCCCTGGCCAGGCGCGCCGGGCGCACCCAGCCCGCCTGGTGGTGCCAGCAGGCAGTCGCGTCAGGCGGCAACTGAGCGGCGGCCAGGGCAGCAGATGGCGCAGGCTCGCTCCAGGCGGCGCCCGGCCCTTGGGGCCATTCGGGCGACAGACCTGGGCTGCCGTCGGTGCGGTGCTCCAGCACGCCGCAATGCGCCCAGTCCACCCCCTCGTTCAGCAACCAGCGGGCCTGCTCCAGCGTGGAGCGGATGCCGCTGCGCGACAGGCGCGACAGCACACTGTCGTCGGGCGACACGTGGGGCGCAAACACGCCAGCGGGCAGGGCTGAGGCGCCCGCAGCGGGCTCGGGGGCCTGGTCCAGCACCGTGACCAGCCAGCCGCGCCGGGCCAGGCTGGCGGCGGCGGCGGCACCTGCAATGCCGCCTCCGATCACGATGCAGGGGCCGGGCAGAGAGGGCTCCGGTGTCGCCCCGGGCTGGCGCGGGGTGCGGGGCTCCCAGCGCGGGTTGAAGGTGGCACGCAGGTTGTCGCGCTTGGGCGGCACGCCGGGCACGCGGGTCACTTCAAAGCCGCATTGCGCCAGGGCATCGCGCACGGCGCGTGCGATGGTCCAGGTGGCGAGCTGTGTACCGCGACGGCAAGAGCGCGCCACGGCCTTCAGAGTGTGCAGGTCCCAGCTTTCGGGGTTGCGCTGGGGGCTGAAGCCGTCGAGGTAGATGGAGTCCACCGTCAGGTTCTGCTGGCGCAGCATGGCCTGGGTGTCGCCCACATACAGGGTGAGCAGCACCCGGCCTTCATCAAAACGCAGGCGGTGCACGCCCGGCAGCAGGCCCCACCACTGGCGTTGCAATGCCTCAGCCAGCGGCGCCAGCTCAGGGTGGACCGAGGTGGCACGCAGCAGATCGGCTGCACTCACAGGCCAGGCTTCGGTCGATACGAAGTGCAGCAGCGTGGGGCGCTTCGGGTCGGCGCGCCAGGCGGCCCAGGTCACCAGGAAATTCAGGCCAAAGCCAAACCCGGTTTCCAGAATGCGCCACTGCGGCTGCCCCGCCCAGGCCTCGGGCAGGCCACAGCCGTGCAAAAACACGCGGCGGGCCTGGGTGAGGCCGCCGTTTTCGCTGTGGTAGCGGTCGCCGAAGCGGGGGCTGTAGGGGGTGCCATCCGGCAGCCACTCGATGGGTTCAGTCATGTGGACGGCAAAAGGCCGGCTTGGCGCCGGCCTGTTGGAAAGGGAAGGCGGTTTTTACCGCGAACCGCTCCACGGTGCGTTGCGTTGCGTCACGTGCCGGGCGGGACATATCCCGCCGCAGCGTCAGCACCGCTGCCAAAAAAGTGGTTTTAGCGAAACCATTTCTCGCAGTGCTTCACTACGTTATGCACTGGGCGGGACGTATCCCGCTGCGGCGTCTGCGCCGCCGCCGAAGAAATGGTTTTGGCGAAACCACTTTTTGCAGCGCTGCACTTCGCGTCGCTCCGTTACGCGCTGGGCGGGACGTAGCCCGCCGCGGCGTCTGCGCCGCCACCAAAAAAGTGGTTTTCCATCTGGCGTGCCAGGTACTGGCGGGCGCGCGCATCGGCCAGGTTCAGGCGGTTTTCATTGACCAGCATGGTCTGGTGCTTGAGCCAGCCGGCCCAGGCTTCCTTGCTCACGCTTTCCCAGATGCGTTTGCCCAGTTCGCCGGGGTAGGGGGGGAAGTCGAGGCCTTCGGCTTCCTTGCCGAGCTTGATGCATTGAACGGTGCGTGCCATGGGATGTCCTTGGTGTGGGGCGAGCGAAAAAAAGCTTCGCTCAGATGATTTGGATATTAAGAACTGAAATCTCAGTAGTTCCAGTTTTGAAGAGGGCCTTCCAGAATGCGTTCCATCGGTGATTTGCACCGCAACACATTCACAAAAAGAGGCCCTTCCATGAACTTTCGCCGCGACTTTATCAAGTTTCCCTTCGCCGCTGCCCTGGTCAGCAGTTTGGCCCTGACGGCATTGCCGTCGTTTGCACAGTCTGTGACGCTGCTCAATGTGTCGTACGACCCGACCCGCGAGCTGTACGTGGAGTTCAACCAGGCCTTCGCCAAGCACTGGAAGGCCAAGACCGGCCAGGACGTGACCATCAAGCAAAGCCACGGCGGCTCGGGCAAGCAGGCGCGCTCCATCATCGACGGGCTGGACGCCGACGTGGCCACCCTGGCGCTGGCGGGCGACACCGATGCGCTGCACACCAACGGAGGCTGGATCCCGAAAGACTGGCAAAAGCGCCTGCCGCACAACAGCTCGCCCTACACCTCCACCATCGTGCTGGTGGTGCGCCAGGGCAACCCCAAGGGCATCAAGGACTGGGACGACCTGGTGCGCCCCGATGTGAAAGTGATCACGCCCAACCCCAAGACCTCGGGCGGCGCCCGCTGGAACTACCTGGCAGCGTGGGAATTTGCCAAGCGCAAGTACGGTGGCGACGCCAAGGCCAAGGACTTCGTGGCCAAGCTGTACGGCAACGTGCCCGTGCTCGACACCGGCGCACGTGGCTCCACCATCACGTTTGCGCAGCGCAACCAGGGCGACGTGCTGATTGCGTGGGAGAACGAGGCCTACCTGCTCGAAAAGGAATTCGGCACCAAGTTTGACGTGATCGCGCCGTCCATCTCCATCCTGGCCGAGCCCGCCGTGTCGGTGGTGGACAAGAACGTGGACAAGAAGGGCACGCGTGCCGTGGCTGAGGCCTATCTGCAATACCTGTACACCGAAGAAGGCCAGGACATTGCGGGCAAACATTTTTACCGCCCCGCAGTCTCTGACAAGGCCAAGGCCAAGTACGCCAAGCAGTTCCCCAAGCTGAACCTGTTCACCATCAATGACGCGTTCGGTGGCTGGGACAAGGCTGCCAAGGACCACTTTGCGGACAACGCGAGTTTCGATCAGATCTACACGCGCAAGTAAGCAGGCCCAACCGCCCCGAAGGTGGCTGGGGCGATGCTCCAGCCTCCATGGAAGAACCCTGGCCCCAACGGGCCGGGCGGGGCGTTGTTTGTCCTTTTTATAAGAAAAACAAGCTCAAGCGCTAGTCCATTATGCGCTGGTAGCTATCAAAACAGTAGTAACAAAGGAACCAACACCATGTCCGCCTTGCTCATCGCTGGCAGCCCTTCAGAGCGCTCCCGCTCCGCCGCCTTGCTCGACGCCGTGGCCCAGCGCCTGTCGGTGCGCGGCGTGCTGGTGGATCGCGTCCATATCCGCGACCTGTCGCCCCAGGCGCTGTTGCTGGCCGATTTTGGCCATCCCACCGTGGTGAAGGCGATTGACCAAGTGGCAGATGCCAGCGTGCTGGTGGTGGCTACGCCTGTCTACAAGGCGGCGTACAGCGGCGTGCTCAAGGTGTTTCTGGATTTGTTGCCGCAGACAGCACTCAAGGGCAAGACCGTGCTGCCCCTGGCCACGGGCGGCAGCCCGCACCACATGCTGGCGCTGGACTACGCGCTGCGCCCCGTGCTGCAGTCGCTGGGTGCCAAGAGCATCCTGCCCGGCATCTACGCCACCGACGCCCAGGTCACGCTGACGCCCGAGGGCACCTACCACTTGCAGGCCGACATTGCCGCCCGGCTGGATGACGCGGTGAACGTGCTGGTCACCGAAACCCTTCGCCCATCGCCCGCCCAGGCCACACGGTTCGCGCCCGTGCATTTCTCGCAAGTGCGATGTAGCGTCTGACGGACCACGCGCCTGCGGCCCTGGCCGCAGGTGCCCACGCTCCGCCCGCCTTCCTCCTTTCCATTGTTTTCCTGGTTATGCCCGCTGAGCGCAGGCAGGGTGGGCTGTTGCCTGCTTGTACAAAAAAGGTGCTGTTCATGTCCGGTGACGCAATCCCTCTGTCCGCACAGCCACAGGCTCCATCGGTCCTTGAAGACCGACCCCTGGGTTTGCGCGACGCCCTGCGCTGGCTGGGTGTTGCCTTGCTGGTGGTGGCTTCGCTCGTGGTCATCGGTGCCTTCTTGCTCATGCCGGTAGTGCCTGTCGCGGGCTGAACTCCCACAGTTTTGGCCTCTTTTTGCCGCCCCATTTTTCTAGAAACAAACCATCACTATGACGACACATTTCTCTCTTCATCGCCGCCAGGCGCTGCTCACCGGTCTGGCCGCCGCCGCTCTCGGCGTCACGGGGGCCCCGGCCCTTGCACAAACGACTGCGCCCGGCCGCGTGCTGCGCGTGGGCCACCAAAAAGGCTGGCTTTCCATCCTCAAGGGCCGTGGCACGCTCGAAAAGCGACTGGCCCCGCTGGGCGTGAAGGTCACCTGGACCGAGTTCAACGCCGGCCCTGTGCAGCTGGAAGCGCTCAACGTCGGCTCCATCGACTTTGGCGACGTGGGCGAAGCCCCGCCCATCTTCGCCCAGGCCGCTGGCGCGCCGCTGGTCTACGCTGGCGCCACGGTGCCGCGCCCCGCGCTGGAGGCCGTGATCGTGCCCAAGGACTCCCCGATCCGCAGCGTGGCCGACCTCAAGGGCAAGCGCGTGGCCTACAACAAGGGCTCCAACGTGCAGTATTTCCTGGTCAAGCTGCTGGAGAAGAACGGCCTGAAATACGGCGACGTGCAGTCTGTCTTCCTGGCCCCAGCCGACGCGCGCGCCGCGTTTGAAAAGGGCGCAGTCGATGCCTGGATCATCTGGGACCCGTTCCTCGCTGCCGCCCAGAAGACGCTGGACGCCCGCCTGCTGGCGGACGCCACAGGTGTGGTCAACAACCGCGCCTATTACTTCACCTCGCGCGACTTCGCGACCAAGAACACCGATGTGTTGCGCATTGCGATCGAAGAGGTCAATGCGATTGACACCTGGGCGTCCAAGAACAAGGCGGCTGCAGCCGCAGAGCTCTCTGCCGTTCTGGGGCTGGACAAGTCCATCACCGAGCTGTACCTGAACCGCGCGCAGTTCGGCACCGCCCCGGTCACGCGCGAGATCCTGGCCGAGCAGCAAGGCATTGCCGACACCTTCTTCGACCTGAAGCTGATCCCCAAAAAGCTCAACCTGCTGCACGCCGCGCCGGTCGATCTGCTGTAACCCCACCACCCAGACCACAAACACGTTCCAAGGAGCTTGCCATGCCTGCGCCCATGCCTTTCCCGTTGCACGCCCAGCTGCGACGCGTTCTGTGCGTCACGGCCACCGCCTGGGGGCTGAACGGTCAGCAGCGGCGCGCGGTCTTGCGCCCGCCCCAGTTCGGCTTTGCCATCTCCTACTGATTTCGTTCGGACCTCGTTGAGATCCCGTTTTGAAAAGACCTGTCCCATGCAAATCTTCTGGTTCATTCCCACCCACGGCGACAGCCGCTACCTTGGCACTGCCAAAGGCGCACGCCAGCTCAGCCATGACTACCTCCAGCAGGTGGCGGTTGCCGCCGACAGCTTGGGCTACGAGGGCGTTCTGATCCCCACCGGCCGCTCCTGCGAAGACCCGTGGGTGGTTGCGTCCAGCCTGCTTGCCGTGACCAAGAAGCTCAAGTTCCTGGTGGCTGTGCGCCCCGGCCTGCACCAGCCCGCACTGGCTGCACGCATGGCGGCCACGTTCGACCGGCTTTCGGGCGGGCGACTGCTCATCAACCTGGTGACCGGGGGCGATCAGGCCGAGCTGGAGGGCGACGGCGTGTTTCTGGACCACGCCACGCGCTACGAGCAGTCGGCCGAGTTCATCCGCATCTGGCGCGAAATCCTCACGCGCAGCCACCAGGGCGAAAGCCTCGACTACGAGGGCAAGCACCTCACGGTGAAGGGCGCAAAGCTGCTGTTTCCGCCCTTGCAGCAGCCGCACCCACCGGTGTACTTCGGTGGGTCGTCCGACGCCGCCCACGACCTGGCGGCCGAGCAGGTGGAGACCTACCTGACCTGGGGTGAACCCCCCGCCGAAGTGGCCAAGAAGGTGGCCGACGTGCGCGCCCGCGCTGCAAAGCGGGGCCGCACGGTCAAGTTTGGCATCCGCCTGCACGTCATCGTGCGCGAAACCGAAGACCAGGCCTGGGCCGCTGCAGAAGAACTCATCAGCCATGTGGACGACGTGACCGTGGCGCGTGCCCAGGCGGTGTTCTCACGCATGGATTCCGAAGGCCAGCGCCGCATGGCACAGCTGCATGCGGGTGGCGTCAAGCGCAGCCGCGCCGACCTGGAGATCAGCCCCAACCTGTGGGCTGGTGTGGGCCTGGTGCGTGGTGGTGCGGGCACGGCGCTGGTGGGTGACCCGGAAACGGTGGCGGCGCGCATCGAGGAATACGCGGCGCTGGGGCTGGACACCTTTGTGCTCTCGGGCTACCCGCACCTGGAAGAGGCTTACCGGTTTGCCGAGCTGGTGTTCCCGTTGCTGCCCGTGGGTGTGCGCGAGAAGCTCTCTGGCGGCAACCCGCTGGGGCCGTTTGGCGAGACCGTGGCCAATGACTTTGTGCCCCGTGCGTCGCAAAGCTGAATCGGCACCGCAGGAGATATGCCATGAGCATCCAGTCCATCAACCACGTGCAACTGGCCTTCCCGGCTGGGGCCGAGGCGCCCATCCGGCGCTTTTACGCCAGCCTGCTGGGTCTGCCGGAGGTGCGCCTGCAGGCCGGTAACACGCTGCGGTTTGCCGCGGGCACTCAGCGCATCGATCTGGTGCCTACCGAGCACTGGCAACCGGCGCCTGCGGTGTCGCACCTGGCCTTTGAGGTGCAGGACCTGCCCGCGCTGCGCCACCGCCTGCTGCAGGCCGAGCTGCCGCTGGTGGAAAACCGCGCGCTGCCCGGCTACCTGCGCTTTTACGTCAAGGACCCGGCGGGTAACCAGCTGGAGTTCCTGGAGCCCGATAACGAACAGGACATCACACCATGACACAGACCACCCGAGAGCTGCAGATATCGCCTGTGGCGGACTCCGTCGATCTCCCGCTCGAAGGGCCTTTGCTCCCAGCGTCGCTGGTCCGCTTTGTGGCCAACGTGGCGCAGCGTCTGCTGCCCTGGGCCGTGCCTGTAGGGCTCATCGTGTTGTGGCAGATCGCCTCTTCTTCGGGCTGGCTGTCCACCCGCGTGTTGCCTGCACCGCTGGAAGTGGTGAAGGCAGCCTGGACGTTGACCCTGTCCGGCGAGCTGTGGACCCACGTCAAGGTCAGCGCAGGCCGGGCGCTGGCGGGTCTGGCCATCGGGGGCGGGCTGGGATTGCTGCTGGGTCTGCTCACCGGCTCGGTCAAGCTGTTCGAGACGCTGCTCGACTCCACCATCCAGATGGTGCGCAACATCCCTGCGCTGGCGCTGATTCCGCTGGTGATCCTGTGGTTCGGTATCGACGAGTCGGCCAAGCTGTTCCTCATCAGCGTGTCGGTGTTCTTCCCGATCTATCTCAACACCTTCCACGGCATCCGCAATGTGGACCCGGGCTTGATTGAGATGGGCCGCACCTACGGCCTCGGGCGCTGGCAGCTGTACCGCCAGATCATTCTGCCCGGCGCCTTGTCGAGCATCCTGGTGGGACTGCGCTTCTCGCTCGGCCTGATGTGGGTGATCCTCATCGTGGCAGAGACCATTTCGGCGCAGGCGGGTATTGGCTACCTCACGATGAATGCGCGTGAGTTCCTGCAGACCGACATCGTGCTCGTGGGCATCCTGCTGTACGCGTTGCTGGGCAAGCTGGCTGACGTGTTTGCCAAGGGGCTGGAGCGCTACTGGTTGCGCTGGCACCCGGGCTACCAGACGGCTTGAGCTGCGGGGCGCTGACTCCGACATTCCTACAACGCATTCATCACGACCATGACCCTTCCTTTCCTGATTCATCGGCGCGCCGTGCTCGGTGCCCTTGCGGCCCTGTCCAGTGGCCTGGCTGCGGCGCAAGGCAAGCCCGAGACCTTGCGCATTGGTTTGCAGAAATCATCCACACTCACCACCATCCTGCGAACACGGGGCACGCTGGAGCAATTGCTGGCACCGCTGAACGTCAAGGTCTCGTGGCACGAGTTCACCAGTGGCCTGCCGTTGCTCGAAGCCCTGAACCTGGGCAACATCGATGTCAGTGCCGACGTGGCTGACACCGTGCCCGTCTTCGCCCAGGCAGCCGGCGCCAACCTCACCTTCGTGGCGCAGGAATCGCCATCGCCCGCCGCCCAGGCCATCGTGGTGCGTGCCGATTCGCCCATCAAGACCGTGGCCGACCTCAAGGGCAAGAAGATCGGTTTTGCCAAGGCGGCGGGCGTGCACTTCTTGCTGATTGCAGCGCTGGAGAAGTCCGGCCTGACGTTCAAGGACATCGAGCCCGCCTACCTCACGCCGGCCGACGGCCGTGCAGCCTTTGAGCGTGGCGCCATTGACGCCTGGGTGGTGTGGGACCCGTTCCTGGCCGCCGTGCAAAAGCAGTCGGCGGTACGGGTGCTGGCCGACGGGCGTGAGCTGGCGTCTTACCAGCGCTATTACCTGGCCGGGACTCCCTATGCCAAGGCCCGACCCGATGTACTCGGTGTGTTCTTCCACGAGCTGCAGAAGGCCGGTGCCTGGGTCAAGCAAAGTCCCAAGGACGCAGCCGCGCTGCTGGCACCTGTGTGGGGGCTGGATGCGGGCGTGATCGAGCTGGCCAATAGCCGCCGCAGCTATGAGGTGCGCGCCGTGGTGCCCACAGCCCTAGCGGAGCAACAGCGCATTGCGGATGCCTTTTTGGCCGAGAAGCTGCTGCCCAGGCGCGTGAATGCCCTCGATGTGCCTCTTTTCAAACCCGGAGCCTGATGCCATGAGCCAGAACGATCCCAACACAGCGCAGGGCGTGCGCCTGGAAGTGCGCAGTGTGGACAAGCGCTACGGCACGCGCGATGTCCTCAAGAAGACCGAACTCACGATTGAACCCGGCCAGTTCGTTGCGATTGTGGGTCGCAGTGGCTGCGGCAAGAGCACGCTGCTGCGTCTGGTGGCGGGCCTGGAGTCAGTCTCTGGCGGTGCGATCCGCCTGGACGGCCGGGACATCACCGGCCTGAGCGGTGACACCCGCATCATGTTCCAGGACTCGCGCCTTTTGCCCTGGAAGCGTGTGGCTGACAACGTGGCCCTGGGCCTGCCTCCCGAGCGGCGCGGCGCTGCGGCCGATGTGCTGGCGCGCGTGGGCCTGGGCGACCGGCTGGGCGAATGGCCGGCACGCCTGTCGGGCGGCCAGCGCCAGCGCGTGGCCCTGGCGCGTGCGCTGGTGCACAACCCGCGCCTGCTGCTGCTGGACGAACCCCTTGGTGCGCTCGACGCACTGACCCGCATCGAGATGCACCGCCTCATTGAAGGCCTGTGGCGCACCAGCGGCTTTACGGCATTGCTGGTCACCCACGACGTGCAAGAGGCCGTGGCCCTGGCCGACCGCGTGATCCTGATCGAAGACGGCCAGATCGCGCTGGACCAGCGCATCGACCTGCCACGCCCCCGTTCGCACGGTGACGCCGCGTTTGCTGCCATCGAAAAACGCATCCTGGACCGGGTGCTGCAAAAGCCTGATGGCGACCCCGCACACGAGGCGCCATGGCCAGGTGTGCCAGCGCATGGCCTGCGCTGGGCGGTGTGATTTTTCTGTTTCTCTCACCCACTGTTTTCATTTTTCAACGGACTATTCAAGGAGAACCCCATGTCCATTCAAGCCATCAACGTACGCAACCAGTTCAAGGGCAAAGTGCGCGAGATCATTCGCGGCGATGTCGTCTCCGAGGTCGATGTCGAAACCCCCTGGGGCATCGTCACCTCCGTCATCACCACCCGTTCGGTGGACGACCTGGGCCTGGTCGTGGGTTCCGATGTGGTCGCACTGGTCAAGTCCACGGAGGTGTCCATCGCCAAGCTGTGATGGAGCACGGCGCGCAGCCATTGTTGGTGTTGCGGCTGAATCGCGCGCAAAGCGGGCGGTTGAAGCGACCTGCTGCGTGCGGGGGCCTGCGGTGCTTTGGACGAAGACTGCGACGGGCGAATAGCTCGCTTGGAAACGGTCGCATCGCAGGAGGGGAGGGCTGGGGGCTCATCAAGACAGCCGCAGCCCGCCTTCTTTTTGACCATCCACCACGTGCCTGTTGATGGCGCTGCTCGTATTCCAGGCCCCACAGGGGCCTGTTTTTTTTGGGGGGGGACGATGCACGGGCGTGTGTGTAACCCCGTGGACGAAGCGCCGTTGCACTGGATGGTGAATTTATGTATGATAAACGTCATGCGAAATAGACAGCCCAATGCCCGAGCCGCCGCCAAAGAAGCGACCCATGAGCGCATCGTTTCGGTGGCGGCGCGGGCGATCCGTCGCCAGGGCTACCATGGCACCGGGGTTGCGGACATCATGAAGGAAGCAGGCCTGACGCATGGCGCTTTCTATGCGCACTTCGAGTCTCGCGAGGCCATGCTGGCCGAAGCGGCAACACAGGCGTGCGCTCAGTCTGTGGCGACGGTGGCGGGCGCTGTGGCGGGGGAGCCCGCCTCGCAGGCGATGGCAACCGTGCTCAAGGCCTACCTTTCGCGTGATCATGTCGAGAGCATCGAAACGGGTTGCCCTCTGGCCGCGTTGGGCTCCGAAACCTCGCGCCAGTCCCCTGAGGTGCGGCGCGTCTCCACCCGGCACATCAAGGAAATGGTCGATCTGATTGCGCGCCAGTCACCCCAGTGGGGCCAGCCAGAAACGCATGAGCAAGCGCTTGTCACCTTGTCCACCATGGTGGGAGCGCTCGTGCTTGCCCGTGCTGTGGACGACGCCGCGCTGTCCGACAGCCTGCGCGAAGCCGCGCTCAAGTACCTGTTGCCGGCGGAAACGGCATAACGCGGATTCACACCCAGCCTCTTCTTGATCGTGCGATGGCACGCATTTTTTTATCATTACATATGATGTTTATCATGCGAAATAACGGCCCAACCCCTGAACAGCATCTGGTGCGTCATGGAGGGACGGCTTTTTTGGTGGAGCCTCGCCAGTCCGCGTGGCATTGCTGTGCAGCCATGCAATCCCTTGCAGCAAAGGAAACCCCATGAAAGCGTTTGTTCTGGATCGCTATGCCAAAAAGGGCGTACTCCGGCCTGCCGATGTTCCTGCCCCCTCCCTGCGCGACGATGAGGTGCTGGTGGAGGTCCATGCAGCGGGCGTCAACCCGCTCGACGCCAAGATCCGAGATGGTGAGTTCAAGCTCCTGCTGCCTTACAAGATGCCGCTCATCCTCGGGCACGATGTGGCGGGCGTGGTGGTGCGGGTAGGGCCGCGCGTGCGGCAGTTCAAGCCGGGGGACGAGGTCTATGCCCGGGCGGACGACTTTCACATCGGCAGCTTTGCGGAGCTGATTGCGGTCAAGGAATCTTCGCTGGCCTTCAAGCCCCGCAGCCTGACCATGGAAGAGGCAGCGTCGATCCCGCTGGTGGGCTTGACGGCATGGCAGGCGCTGGTGGAGAAGGCCCAGGTCAGCAAAGGGCAGAAGGTTTTCATCCAGGCGGGGTCGGGGGGGCTGGGCAGCATCGCCATCCAGCTGGCCAAGCACTTGGGCGCCACCGTGGCTACCACCGCCGGCGCGGGCAGTGCCGCACTGGTTCAAAGCCTGGGCGCGGACGTTGTCATCGACTACCGCCAGCAAGATTTTGAAAACGTGCTGCGCAACTATGACGTGGTGCTGCACAGCCAGGACAGCAAGGCACTGGCCAAGTCCCTGCGCGTGCTCAAGCGCGGAGGCCAACTTGTCTCTGTCTCGGGCCCGCCCGATCTCGCATTCGGCGAAACCCTTCATGCGTCGGGTTTCTTGCGGATGGTGTTCCGGCTGTTGAGCGCCGGTACCCGGCGCCGTGCCCAAGTGCTGGGCATTGGCTACTCGTTCCTGTTCATGCGTGCACAGGGCAGCCAGCTGCAGGAGATCACGCGTCTGGTGGATGCAGGGGCTATCCGCCCGGTGATCGACAAGGTGTTTTCCTTCGACGCAACCAACGAAGCCATCGCCTACGTGGAAACCGGCCGTGCCAAGGGCAAGGTCGTCGTCAAGGTGCGCTGAGCTGCTCGCTTACTGCTGCCTCGCACCCGTCTCGCGTCCGTCTCGCACCTATCGAGCCCTCACTCCATATCCATCCTTTGCACAGCCCGTGCATATCCCTGTTCAGTCCCACCCCAACCCTGGAGATTCCCATGAAGATCGAAAACGCTGTTGTCCTCGTCACCGGTGCCAATCGCGGCATTGGCCTGGCCTTTGTTCGCGAGCTGCTCGCACGCGGTGCGCGCAAGGTCTACGCCGCCGCGCGCGAGCCGTCCACCATCGTCCCGCAACCCGGCGTGCAGGCTTTGCGCCTGGACGTCAACAACCCCGAAGAGGTGGCGGCCGCCGCCGCGCAGGCGTCTGACGTGAGTTTGGTGATCAACAACGCGGGCATCGCCCAGCCCGGCGGGTTTCTGGCGGCCGACAGCGAAGAGGTCATGCGCCGCATCTTTGAGACCAATGTCTTTGGCGTGCTGCGTGTCAGCAAAGCCTTTGCCCCGGTCCTGCAGTCCAACGGAGGCGGGACGCTGCTCAACGTGCTGTCTGTGGCGTCGTGGGTGAATGGCGGCGAGCTGGCTGCATACTCGGCCAGCAAGTCTGCGGCCTGGTCGCTCACCAATGCACTGCGCCACGAACTGGCCGCGCAAAACACGCAGGTCCTGGGCCTGCACATGGCGTATGTGGATACCGACCTGACGCGCGGCTTTGACGTGCCCAAGACCAGCCCGGTTCAGATCGTTCGGCGCGCGCTGGATGGCCTGGAAGCAGGCGCGGACGAGGTGCTGGCCGATGAGCTCACACAGCATGTCAAGCTCGCGATGACAGCCACGCGACCCAGCTACCTGCCGCAAGTGGCCTGAGTACGCCGTGCAGGGGCCACCCAGCTGGCGTGACGCTCTGGGTGGCCCCTGGTGGCGACAAAGATCGGCCACCCAGCCGCCGGGTATCTGGCAAGAACCCTGGGGCTATTGCCCCCAGAACCGTCCGTGTTGCCTACACTCGGGCCCATGACGACCCTTCTGGTTTGCCCTTTTGCCGCCCTGGCTGTGCTGCCCTGCGCAGCGGCCTGCGCGCGAGCGGTGGCCAAGAAGAACGCGCGTCGTCAGCTGACGCCAGCACATTCCTGAGCCCGGCGGCACCCTCTCTCCTCATCCCCTTGTAGCGCAACCATCCACCGCCGGGCACCAGCCAAGCGCGGTAGCGGCCGTCTTGTCCCCACGGGGCACCGCCGCATTCGATGGAGTGCTTTGTATGCATGCAGTTGTGACCCCTGGCGAGCGCACGCTCACCGACCTGGACTATTCGCGCCTGACCAAGCTGGTCGGCAACCGGCCAGCCCCCTTGCTGGACGACCTGCTGGCCAACGCCGATATCACCAGCCCGCGCACCGTGCGGGCCGACGTGGTCACCATGAATTCACGCGTGGAGCTGGTGGACCAGCACACCCACCGGCGCCAGGTGCTGACCCTGTGCTACCCGCAGGACGCCGAGCCTGCGGCGGGCTTCATCTCGGTGCTGTCGCCGGTCGGCATCAGCCTGCTGGGCTTGCGGGCCGGGGACGTGGCCCGTTGGCAAACGCCCCATGGCGAAGAGTGCTCCGCCACCATCGAAAGCATCCAGTACCAGCCCGAGGCCACAGGCGACTACCTCACCTAGTCGCCTTTGCACGCCGGCCCGCTGCGGGCCGTACCACCAGATCACTTCTAACCAGACCGGCGCCAATCGCACTGGCAGCCGTTGGAGGCGTGCGCGTTGTTCACCACAGAAGGACGAACCCCCATGACCCCTCGTTCTATCCTTGCCGTCACCGACTTTTCTGAACAGGGAGGGCACGCGCTGGCGCGTGCGGCGCTGCTGGGCGCAGAGCATCGGGCTGCGTTGCAGCTGGTGTATCTCTCCCAACCCGGCGAAGTGCCGCCACCCGACGTGGCCGTGCGACTGTTGCACCATGCGCTGCAGATTCGGCAGCGCCACCAGATTCCTGTTGATGCCGGAACACGCATGGATTGCACGGTGGCGGATATCGCCCGCGCGGCAGCGGGTCACGACCTGGTGGTGTGGGGCATGGCCCCGCAGCGCGGGTTGCGTGCCTGGTTCGGCGCGCACCCTGCGATCCAGTTGCTCCTTGCCTGCCAGCGCCCCGTGATCGTGGTGCGTAGCGCAGCGGCACAACCCTACCAGAGCCTGGTGGTGGCGGTGGACTTTTCTCAGGCTTCGCATCGCCTGGTGGAGCTGGGCCTGGCGCTCCACCCCCGCACACGTGTGGAACTGTTCCATGCCGTCAGCACTGCCAATGAGGGCAAGCTGCGTTATGCCGAAGTGTCGGAACGCGCCATCCAGATCTACCGCGAGCAGTGCAGGCGCCATGCGCAGGACCGCATGTTCACGCTGACCGACTCGTACGATGCGCGGCGCAACCGGCTTTCATCCTCCATCGGCCGGGGCGACCCGGCGCGGCAGGTGCTGGTGGCGCAGCAAGGGGCCGGGGCCGACCTGATCGTGGTGGGCAAGCATCCCGCGTCCCGGTGGGCAGACTGGCTGTTCGAGAGCGTTGCGCAACGCATCCTGCGTGAAGCCCACACGGACGTGCTGGTGGTACCGCACGGCTTTCAGTCCGCATCCCGGGGGGCCGCCCTGAAACGCCTGGCGACCGATCTGCCCGTGCGCCGTGTCAAGGCAGGCCAGCCCCGCCTGCCGAGCCATCCCAACCCTGCGGCGCTGCAGGGTGGCACATGACGAAGGAGTCCTGCGGACAGCCCCGCCGAGGTCATTGGGATCGCCATGCATGAGGCCTAGGCCGCCTTCGCGAGCAGCGTTGTGTACCGGCTCGCGGGCCGTGCCAGGCCCAGGTTTTCCCGCAGGGTGGTGCCTTCGTAGGCCGTGCGAAACAGGCCGCGCCGCTGCAGTTCAGGCACCACCAGGTCCACAAACTCGTTGAGTGATTGGGGCAACACAGGCGGCATCACGTTGAAGCCGTCCGCCGCCCCGTTCTCAAACCATTCCTGCATGCGGTCGGCAATGGTCTCGGGTGTACCGATCACCACCCAGTGGCCGCGTGCACCGGCGAGGTATTCGTACAGCTGACGCACGGTGTATTTCTCTCGCCGGGCCAGCTCCAGCACCACGTGGGCGCGGCTGTTGATGCCCTTGGGTGGCTCGGGGATGTACGGCGGCGGGGCATCCAGGTTCCACTTCGACAGGTCTTCGCCAGGCCAGAAGGGCGTCAGCGTGGCCAGGCCCACGCTGGGGTGGATCAGCGCCTGCAGCTCGGCCCACTTGGCCTGGGCTTCTGCCTCGGTGCGGCCAATCACGGGGGAGATGCCGGGAAGCACCAGCAGTTCTTCAGGACTGCGGCCGTACTTGGCCATGCGACCCTTCACATCCTTGTAGAAGGCCTGGGCCTCGGCCAGGCTGGTCCAGGCGGTGAAGATGGCTTCGGCCGTCGCGGCGGCCAGTTCCTTGCCGTCCTCCGAGGAGCCGGCTTGCACAATCACTGGGTGGCCTTGCACCGAGCGCTCGATGTTGAGCGGCCCTTGCACCTTGAGGTGTTTGCCCACGTGGTTGAGTGCGTGCAGCTTGTCGGGGTCAAAGTAGATGCCGCTTGCCTGGTCGCGCACCAGGGCGTCGTCGTCAAAGCTGTCCCACAGCCCCTTGACCACGTCCACAAATTCGTGGGCGCGCTCGTACCGCGTGGCAGGGTCCGGGTGCGTGTCCAGGCCAAAGTTGCCGTGCACGTTTTCGGCGCTGGTGGTCACCACGTTCCAGGCGGCCCGGCCCTTGCTGATGTGGTCCAGCGACGCAAACTTGCGCGCCAGCAGGTAGGGGTCTTCGTAGGTGGTGGAGGCTGTGGCCACAAAGCCGATGTGCTTGGTGACGACCGACAGCGCTGCCCACAGCGTCACGGGCTCGAAGTGCGAGATGCGTCCCTGGCGGCTGAAGGACTCTCGGTCGCCCTTGTGCCACACGCCGGGGCTGTCGGCCACGAACACCTGGTCAAACAGGCCACGTTCGGCTGTTTTGGCGACCTCGATGTAGTGATCGATGTTGACGCCCGAATCGACCTGTGAGCCCGGATGGCGCCAGGCGGCTACGTGGTGGCCCGTGGCCATGATGAAAGCGCCGAGGCGCAGTTTTCTGGATGTGTCGGGTTGGGTCATGTGAGATTCCAAAACTTGTGGAGATGGCTCGCGGCCTTCGACACTGGCGCGGCCCAGGCCAGTGCACCCGTGGAGCCGGCTTTGCCGGGCCAGGGGGGCGTCTCCCCAAGGGGGATGGCGCCGAAGGCGACTCAGGGGGGCTACTCGGTAATAGTGATGCGATGCAGCTTGCGGTGCTGCGGAAAGAAGTCGCCCACTGCGTAGTGCTGGGTGGAGCGGTTGTCCCACACGGCCAGCGTGCCCGGCGCCCAGCGCAGGCGGGCCTGGAACTCGGCCACCTGTGGCAGGGCAAACAGCTGGGTCAGCAGCGCATCGCTGTGCGTGCGGTGCAGGCCCTTGATGTGGCTGGTGAAGGTGGGGTTCACGTACAGGATCTTCTTGCCCGTGACGGGGTGCACGCGCACCACGGGGTGCTCCACGGGCGGGTACTTGGCGCGGGCGGCCTTCAGTTCTTCGCCGCTGGCGTCCTTGCGCAGCAGGTACTCCGTCCAGCCGCTGATCTCCCAGGTGTGCACGGCCGTGAGCGTTTCCAGGTAAGCCTGGAAGGCAGGCGGCAGACTGGCGTACGCGGCCGTGAGGCTGGCCCACAGCGTGTCGCCGCCGCTGGCCGGGATCACCTGTGCATAGAGGCTGGTGCCCAGCGGCGGTTGCTCGCGCCAGGTGATGTCCGCATGCCATTGGTTGGACGCCTTGGGGCGCTCGGCCGTGCTCTCCACGATCTCGATCTCAGGGTGGCTCTCCAGCCGGGGGAAGAACGCCTTCACCTCGGCCACATTGCCAAAGCTGCGGGTGAAGTCCACCTGCTGCTGCGGCGTGATGTGCTGGTCGCGGAAGAACAGCACCTCGTGCACGGCCAGTGCCTGGCGCAGCTCGGCCTGCGTGGCGGCGTCCAGGGGCTGGCGCAGGTCCAGCTCGTGGATGACGGCCCCGATGGTGGGGGTGTAGGGCTCTACCGCAAAGCGGGTGAACGTGGGGTGCAAATCGTTGATCTTTGACATGGCGCTGCTTTCTGAAACGGTGGGGTGATGAAAGAGAACTCCCACACGATTGGGACAGCGCGCAGTGCGCGCATCAACGAAGCAGTTCGCATATGCATAGTCGGAAAACTGCGCCTTGCACTGGCGCGCGTGGGCCTGCCATCCGCAAATTTGGATATCTGTTTTTGGTCGTTGGCCCACGCGCAGGGCCTGCCTAGAGTGATCGGCGACGTGTGCAGCACATTGCGCACGCACACCGGAACGACAACAGGCAAAACAACAGGCACGAAGGGTCAACAGATGAAAAAAACGCAATGGAAAACAGCGCTCTGGGCGGCTGCCACGACAGCCAGCGCAGCGGTGGCCCTGGGCCTGTGGGCGGGTAGCGCAGCCGCACAGGCGCAAGATCCCCTGAAGGTGATCCGCATCGGCATCGCCACCGGCGGTGTGGGCAGCGACCCGGTGCGCCATGGTGGCACCTCGGCCGCGCTGGCCTACACCGATGGCGGGCTGGAAGAAGAGTTCAAGAAGGACGGCGTGAAGGTGCAATGGACCTTCTTCAAGGGCGCAGGCCCGGCCGTCAATGAGGCACTGGTCAACAAGCAACTGGACTTTGCGTGGCAGGGCGACCTGCCCTCTATCGTGCACCGGGCCAGTGACGTGAAGACCAAGATCATTCTGGGCAGTGGCGTGCGCGGCGGGCTCTACCTGGCGGTGCCGCCCGACTCCAACATCCGCCGCCTGGAAGACCTCAAGGGCCGCAAGGTGGCCGTGTTCAAGGGCACCAACCTGCATCTGGCAGCCGTGCGCGCGCTGGCCGACAAGGGTCTGAGCGAGCGCGATGTGAAACTGCTCAATCTGGATTTGCCCAGCGCTGAGGCGGCGTTGATCAGCAAGGACATCGACGCCGCCTTTGGCTATGTGGGTTTTTTCAAGCTGCGTGACCAGGGCCTGGCCAAGGTGGTGTGGTCGGCTGCAGAAGATTCCTACAAGTACACCCGCCAGACGGCGTTGCTGGTGACCGACGACTTCGCCGCCCGCCACCCCAAGGCGGTGGAGCGCGTGGTTAAGACGGTGGTGCTGTACGCCCATAAATATTCCGACGAAAACCGCCGTGCCGAACTGTTTGCGCAGTGGGGCAAGGCCGAGTACGCCGAGAAGGTGTGGCGCGAAGACTTTATTGGCCAGCCGCTGCGCGTGCGCCTGTCGCCACTGCTCGACCCATTTCTGGTGGCGCGCTACAAGGACGCGGCCGACGAGGCCCACAAGCTCAAACTCATCCGCAAGAAGCCAGAGATCGATAGCTGGTTTGACCGCCGCTATCTGAACGCTGCACTCAAGGAGCTGAAGCTGGAGAGCTGCTGGCCCGTGTATGGCGCCAACGGGGATCTGGTCGCCGCCCCTTGATCCAGGTCTCCAATCCAAACCACGGTGTCCAAGCCCGGAAAAGCCGCTCACCACCGCTCGTTGCAACCCGCCCGTACCTTGTGCGCGGCGGGTTTTTTGTGCCTGCGCCGAGGCAACCTCATAACGCAAGCGTCGCTGCTCATGCCGCAAACATCTTTGTCATTGCATATGAGTATTAACCATTTATTTTTATAACAAACGTCTTTTACATTTCTTTTGGTTGTTATCGATGGCGCTGCGCTCACCCCAGGTGGTAGCAGCTCCACCACCCACGAAGGAAATGCAAAAGATGGCGATACCCGCACTGAACGCGGCCGGGCCAGGCAGCCCCGCGAGCCCGCTGGACGCGCTGCCGGATGCTCCCACACGCCGCCCCCCAGCGGCAAGGCAAAACGCCGCCTGGACTTGGGCAAGGCGTTCGCTTTGGGCCTGGCCCTTTCCGCTGGCCGTGCTGGCGCTGTGGCAGCTCTCCGCCCTGTGGGGCTGGGTGCCCGAGCAGGTGCTGCCCCCGCCCGCCGCCGTGTTCAAGGTGTTTGGCGAGCTGCTGGCCAGCGGAGAGTTGTGGGACCACCTGCGCATCAGCATGGTCCGCGTGTTTGCGGGCTTTGGCATCGGCTTGTCGCTGGGCCTGGTGCTGGGTGGTGCCATGGGCCTGTCGCCGACATTCCGTGACTATTTCTTCCCATTGTTCAAGGCCTTCAGCCAGGTGCCGGTGATCGGCTGGCTGCCGCTGCTGATCCTGGTGGTGGGCATTGACGAGGGGCTCAAGTTTCTGCTGATCGCCAAGGCGGCCCTGGTGCCCGTGGCCATCAACACCTGCCAGGGCATTCAGAACGTGCCCAACCGGCTGGTGGAGGTGGCGCGTGTGTATGGCTTCACCCGCTGGCAGATGCTGCGCAAGGTGGTGTTTCCGGCGGCTACGGCGCCCATCTGGAACGGCGTGCGCTATGGCCTCACGCATGCCTGGCTGGCGCTGGTGGTGGTGGAGCTGCTGGCGTCATCGGAGGGCATTGGGTTCCTCATCGTCTATGGCCGCCAGCTCTTTCAGCTGGACGTGGTGCTGGCCGCCGTGCTGGCCGTGGGCATCGTGGGGTTTGTGATCGACAAGCTGCTCGCCGTGTCCGAGGCCTGGCTGCTGCGCTGGCGCAAGCCGGGTTTGTGAACGGGGTGTGCCAATGTCTTCTGTGAACGTGCAACGCAAGGTGTTCCACAAAGTGCCCGCACGCCTGCGGGGCTGGGTGCTGCCCGTGCTGATCCTGGCGGTGTGGTGGGCGGTGGTGGCTTCGGGGGCGTCCGATTCGCCCCTGCTGGTATCGCCATTGGCCGTATGGCAGCGCGGTGTGGGCCAGGTTGTCAGCGGCGAACTGTGGGTGGCCTTGTCGGCCAGCCTGTGGCGCATGGCCTGGGGGTTCGGCATTGGCTCCGGCATCGGGCTGGCGGTGGGTGCGCTGCTGGGCTGGTCGCGCTGGGCCGAGCGGCTGGTGGGGCCCACGTTCCACACGCTCAAGCAGATCTCGCTGTTTGCGTGGATTCCGATGCTGTCGATGTGGTTTGGCCTGGGCGATACCGCCAAGGTAGCGTTTGTGGCCATGGCGGCGTTCTTTCCGGTGGTGCTCAACACGCTGGAGGGCCTGCGCAGCGTGCCGCGTGAGTACCTGGAGGTGGCCCGCGTGTACGAGTTCAGCGTGTGGCAAACGCTGCGCCGTGTGGTGGCGCCTGCCGCCGCGCCCTCACTGTTTACCGGCATCCAGCTCTCGCTCATCTACAGCTGGCTGGCCACGCTGGGGGCCGAATACCTGCTGGCCTCGGGCAAGGGCATTGGCAACACGCTGATCGACGGGCGCGAGCATTTCTGGATGGACCTGGTGCTGTTTGGCGTGGTGGTGGTGGGCCTGGTGGGCTTTGTACTGAACGCGCTGCTGGCCGCACTGGAAAAGCGCCTGCTGGCCTGGCGTGATCGCACGATCGCCAGGTACTGATGCCGCTGACGCATCGCATACGCATACGCATACGAACACAAGGAAATCAACATGGCACACGCCGGTACCCTGGCCATTCGCGGCCTGAACAAGCAGTACGAGGTCAAGGGCGAAGCCCTGCCCGTGCTGCAGGACATCCACCTCACCATCGAGCCCGGCGAGTTCGTAAGCATCGTGGGCTCGAGCGGCTGCGGCAAGTCCACGCTGCTGCGGCTGGTGATTGGCCTGGAGGGCGATTACCAGGGCGAGATCCTGCTCAACGGCCAGCGCATTGTGGGCACCAGCCTCAACCGGGGGATCGTGTTCCAGGAGCACCGCTTGTTCCCCTGGCTCACGGTCGAGAAGAACGTGGCGCTGGGCCTGCTCAACTCCAGCCTGACCGAAGGCCAGCAGCGCGCCACCGTGCGCGAGCACATTGCGCTGGTGGGCCTGCAAGGTTTTGAGACTGCCTATCCGCACCAGCTCTCTGGCGGCATGTCGCAGCGCGTGGCCATTGCGCGGGCGCTGGTCAACCGGCCCGACATCCTGCTGCTGGACGAACCCTTTGGCGCACTCGACGCCATGACCCGTGCCCACCTGCAGCAGGAGCTGCACCGCATCTGGCAGCAGGAGGGCATCACCATGATCCTGGTGACCCATGACGTGGAAGAGGCCGTGTACCTGGGCGACCGCGTGGTCGTGATGGAGCCGCGCCCCGGCCGCATCCGCCGCACGGTTCCGGTGGGGCTGCCCCATCCGCGCGAGCGCACCTCTCACGCGTTCACCGCCATCAAGGACAGCGTGCTGCGCGAGTTCTCCGGCCACCCGGCGGCCGACCTGGCCGAGCCGCCGCTCAAGCGCGGCGAGCAGCTGGCGCCTGCCGCGCAGTGGCAATTTGCTGTTTGATTGTTTGTTCCCCTTTTACAGATCCCCGAAATTCCCATGACACAACAAAACCTCCTCGCTTTTTCCACGCGCCGTTCGCTGCTGGTGGCTGGCGCTGCCGCATTGGCTGCCCCCCTGGTGCTGCGCGCACAGTCGCCCGCCAAGGTCATCCGCATCGGCTCGCCTGACCTGGGAACGGCCGGCAAGCCCTCGCCGGGCGGCAGCGTGTTTGCGGTGCTGCAGGCCAACAAGTGGCTGGAAGATGAATTTTCCAAGGACGGCATCAAGATCGAGTGGAACTTTTTCCGTGGCGCAGGCCCGGCCGTGCACGAGGCGCTGTCGGCCAAGCAGCTCGACATCGTCTCTCTGGGCGACCTGGCCGCCGTCATTGGCCGAGCGTGCGGTCTGCCCACCCGCTTCATTGCGGCCACGGGCCGGGGCAGCAACAGCTATCTGGCCACGGCGCCGGGCGTGAGCATCAAGACCGTGGCCGATCTCAAGGGCAAGAAGGTCACGGTGCTCAAGGGCACCGCCTACCAGCGCACCTTCGACAACCTGCTGGCCACGGCGGGCCTGACCGAAAAGGACGTGAAGCTCATCAACATGGACTGGCCCACCTCCAAAGCCGCCGTGGTGGCCGGGCAGATCGACGCCACGTTCGGCGGCTCGGACCTGTTCCTGCTCAAGGCGCAGGGCGTGCAGATTGCGCTGAGCACCAAGGGCCGTGGGCCGGACTACACCATCAACTCCGGCATCCTGGCCACCGAGGATTTCGTTGCACAGAACCCGCAGCTCACCCAGCGCCTGGTGACCCAACTGGTGCGCGCCGCCCACTGGTCTTCGCAAGAGGGCAACCGCGAGGCGCTGATCAAGCTGTACGCCGACAACAGCGGCAACCCCGAGCTGTCGTTCCGCGAGGAGCTGGCAGGCGACAACCTGAACGCCCGATATTCGCCGCTGCTCGACGAGGGCTTCATCGCCGGTTACCAGGGCGTGCTGGACGACGGCGTCAAGCTGGGGCTGATCCGCCAGACGTTTGACGTGAAGGCCTGGTTCCAGCCCGCCTTCGTGCAGCAGGCCGTCAAGGACCTCAAGCTCGACAAGCAGTGGCGCGAGACCGATGCCGCCGGCAAGGCCAAGGGGGCTGCATGAGCATCACCACCAATGTGGCCGCCTCCGCTTCCACCCAAGCGCCCAACATCGTCTTTATCCTGGCCGACGACCTGGGCTGGGCCGACCTGAGCGTGTACGGCCAGGCCGACTTCACCACGCCGCACCTGGATGCGCTGGCGGGCGAGGGCGTGCGCTTTACCCAGGCCTATGCCAACTCGGCTGTGTGCTCGGCCACGCGGTTTGCGCTGATCACCGGGCGCTACCAGTACCGGCTGCGCGGCGGGCTGGAGGAACCCCTGGTGCGCAAGGCCCATGTGCACGGCCTGCCGCCGGAGCACCCCACGCTGCCATCGTTGCTGCGCGATGCAGGCTATGACACGGCGCTGATTGGCAAGTGGCACCTGGGCAGTCTGCCCACGTTCGGCCCGCTCAAGAGTGGCTACGACCGCTTCTTTGGCAACTATGGCGGTGCCATCGACTACTTCACGCACAAGCCCGGCGTGGGCGATGCCGTGGCGCGCGATTTGTACGAAGGCGAGGTGCCGGTGGAGCGCGTGGGCTACTACACCCAGCTGCTGGCCGATGAGGCCACGCGCTGGATCGGCGAGCGCAGCGCGGCCAAGCCGTTCTTTCTGTCGCTGCACTTCACCGCGCCCCACTGGCCCTGGGTGGGGCCGGAGGACGAAGAAATATCGCTGGGCCTGAAAGACCTCTTTCACTACGACGGCGGCAACCTGGCCACCTATGCGCGCATGGTGCGTTCGCTCGACAAGGCGGTGGGCCAGGTGCTCGATGCTCTCAAGGCACAAGGCCTGGCCGACAACACCATCGTCGTCTTCACCAGCGACAACGGCGGCGAGCGCTTTTCCAAGACGTGGCCCTTCACCGGCCAGAAGACCGAGTTGCTCGAAGGCGGGATCCGCGTGCCCACGCTGCTGCGCTGGCCTGCGCGCATTGCACCGCAGGTGAGCGACCAGGTCACCGCCACCATGGACTGGCTGCCCACGCTGCTGGCAGCTGCGGGCGTGGCGCCCCATGCCGACTACCCGCCCGACGGCGAGAGCATCCTGCCCGTGCTGGAGGGCCATGCGCCTGCGCACCCGCGCACGCTGTTCTGGCGTTACAAGTCGCAGTGCCAGCGCGCCGTGCGCGAGGGCCGCTTCAAGTACCTGCGCATCAACGACAACGAGTTTTTGTTCGACGTGGAAGACGACACGCTGGAGCGCGCCAACCTGCGCCACAAGCACCCCGAAGTGTTTGAACGCCTGCGCGCGGCGTGGGAGCAGTGGAATGCGCAGTTCCTGCCCATCACCGACGAGGTCATCACCCACGGGCTGTCGCCCGACATCCAGGCCGACCGCTATGTGCCCGACCTGTCCCAGCGGGGCATGTAAGGCCCGTACGGGCAAAAAACCAAAGAAAAGTGACTGATGCGCTAGTGGAATATGCGCTTGATGCTATCAAAAACATAGTATTTACAGGCCCCTGCGCTACGGGCTGTCTGGTTACGGAACGCATGGGGCCGTCGCCAACACGGTCCCGCGCGGTGGCAGTCACATCGACATTGTGAGACCGGCTTTTATCCATGAACTTTCAGCAACTGCGCTCTGTGCGCGAAACCGTGCGGCGGGGCTTCAACCTGACCGAAGTGGCACACATCCTGCACACCTCGCAGCCCGGGGTGAGCCGCCAGATCCGCGAGCTGGAGGAAGAGCTGGGCGTGGAGATTTTTGTGCGGGCGGGCAAGCGCCTCACGGGCCTGACACCGCCTGGCGAAGTGCTGTTGCCCACAGTCGAGCGCCTGCTGCTGGAGGCCGACAACCTCAGGCGTGCCGGCCAGGACTTCAGCGACAGCGCGCAGGGGCGTCTGTCGGTGGCGGCCACGCACTCGCAGGCGCGTTATGCCCTGCCCCAGGTGGTTCGCGACTTTCGGGCGTTGTTCCCGCAGGTGTCGCTGCACCTGCACCAGGGCTCGCCCCGCCAGGTGGCAGAGATGCTGTTGTCCGGCGAGGCCGACATCGGCGTGGCCACCGAGGCGCTGGCCGGCTACGACGCCCTGGTCACCCTGCCGTGCTACCGCTGGACGCACAGCATCGTGGTGCCCCCGGGCCACCGCCTGCTGGACCTGCCCGGCCCCGTAACGCTGGAGCAATTGGCGCAATACCCCATCATCACCTACGAGCTGGGCTACACCGGTCGTGCCCACATCGACGAGGCCTTTGCGCGCGAAGGCATTGCGCCCGACATCGTGCTCACCGCCATGGACGCCGACGTGATCAAGACCTACGTGGAGCTGGGCATGGGCGTGGGCATCGTCGCGTCCATCGCGGTCGATGAAGAGCGCGACCGCCACCTGCGGCTCATCGACGCGGGCCATCTGTTCGAGGTCAACCTCACCCGGCTAGGTCTGCGGCGAGGTGCCTGGCTGCGCGGGTATGCCTACAGCTTCATTCAGAGCTTTGTGCCCACGCTGACAAGGGACGTTGTGGAGCAGGCGGTTGTGCATTCCGCAAGCGTGGATGGAGGAGCCTCGTAGGGCTCTTGATGCGCCCGGGTTGGGTAGGCCCGGGGGCAGGGCAGCCGCACATCCCCGTGTCCACCGCAGTGATGACGGCATGAGGGCATGAGCCTGCACATGCCTTCAACCGCCATGTCGGGCGTCGCAGCCAGGTCGCTTTATTGGAGGTGTGCAGTCGCGCTGCCTTGTCCTTAGGCATCTACTGCTCCATCGCCCCGCCGTTGCCTGCGGGGTGTCGAGCTGCGCCGCCAGGTACGCAGAAGAAGGCGGGCGGCGCTGGCCAGTGCTTCGTCGAGTGCGCAGCGCCAGTCTTTGGCCACCGAAGACACCACGACCGCCCCAGCTCCGTCGGTGCGCAGGGCGATCTGGCAACGCTTGTCGGGGCCGCCCCGGGGGCCGTTGATGTCATCCAGCTTGATTTCAGCGCGTGGCACCAGAGCGTTGAGCCGCCGAAAGGCAAAGCGAACGCGACGCTCCACGGCATCGCGCATCAGTGCGGCTTCGGGGTGGCGTGTTCTGAAAAGAATCTGCATTTGCGATCTCCTGAGTTGAGGATGACACCGTAGCCCGCAGCTTGGCGGCCAACCAGCAGGAAATTTCTTCGTTGAATCTCTGAAAACTCTGTGCTTTGGCTGCGATTTCGCTGCCGATGATTCAAATCGGTTTTCTAGATGTGTATGTCAGAGAAAACCTGCTTCTTTTCAGCGGGTGGGGGGGCACACATTCAAGGCTTCTTCCTGTTCGCAGTTTTCCGCCTCAAAGGAGCCGTCCGTGAAACCCTGGTCTGGAATCTCTTCGCTCATTTTCTCCCTGCGTCATCGCCTTGTGCGTTGGCTCTCCCTTGTTGCCGTGGCTCGGGCACCCGTGCTGCGGCGCGTGCCGGTCAAAGTGCCGCTGCGGGTGCAAGCCCAATACCACGACGGCTGGCAGCCGCGTTCACGCTATCGCCGCTAGGGCGGCGCGCTGGGTAAGCCATTGCTTGCTTGTCACCTTTGTCATTGCACGTACCCCATATCAAGGAAATCAGAAATGCGTAGCTATCCCCGCAATAGCCCCGAAGCGGTAGCCCGAGTCATCGCCTTGCTGTTGATATCGGATGGCCATGTCAGCCGGTCCGAGCTGGATGCCTTGCATGGGCTTCACATAGAGCAGGACCTGGGCTTGCCGCACGGCGGCTTTGCCAAGGTGTTGCACGGCCTGTGCGAAGACCTGTGGATGGGTATGCATGGACAGCGCGTTTTGACCGCCAGCATTGATGGCCTCACGCTGACCTTGTTGCTCGCTGAGGTGACCGACCCCGACCTGCGGCGCAAGGCCCTGGAGTTCGCTTACGCAGCCGCTACGGCTGACAGTCATCTGGCGCAGAGTGAGTGGTGGTTGATGAATGCAGCGCGCCAGTATTGGCAAACGGGCTTCATGCCCACTGAGCTCGGCCGCTACGAGCTGGCGCATGCTGTCTGACGCGGCTGCGGCTGCAAGTCCAAGCATCAACAAGGGGGATGCTGGTTGCGTGGGAAGCCCGCTAGGCTGTGCCCAGCCCGGCGGAAGCATCCACCAACTGCCGCACCAGAGGGTGGTGCTGCCCCCGGCGCGACCAGATGGCGTGGACTTCCTCAAAGAGCTGCGGGCATTCGCCCAGCAGGCGCAGCCCACGCACCAGCCCCACATCTTGCGCACCTAACCGACTCACCGGAAATACCCCTAGCCCCCGCGCTGCAAACACGGCCAGCAAGGCGCTGTCCTCAAACTCACCCACCACGCGTGGTTGCAGACCCAGGTCTTGAAACCACGCATCCAGCGTAGCACGCAACGGCGCGTGGTGTGTGGGCAGCAGCACCGGCAAATCTTGCAGTGATTGGGGAAAGCGGTCGCGCGCCGCCTTCTTGACCAGCGACGCCGGTCCGTACCACTGCAGCGGCGAGCGCGCGATGCGTTCGCTGGTCAGGCGTTGCTGGGGGATGCGCGGCGCAGCCTGCCCGGCCAGCACCACGTCCAGCTGATGCAGGGCCAGCTCGGAGAGCAGCTCGTCTGACTCTCCCTCGTGGCACACCAGCCGCAGATGGGGTGTTGCCAGCACCGGCTCCAGCAGCGCATGGGCCGCCAGTTTGGAGATGCCGTCCGACAGCCCCACCGACAACCGCGCCACGCGGGCCGTGGCGGCCTCACGCACCTCTTCTTCAATGTACTGGCCCAGTTGAAAAATCTCTTCGGCCCGGCTGAACGCGGCTTGCCCAGCTTCGGTCAGCGCCACACCGCGCCCCGAGGGCTTGAGGAGCTGGTGGCCCAGCGACTTTTCCAGGTCCCGCACCTGGGCGCTGATGGTCTGCACTGCCATCTCCAGCCGGTCTGCGGCCCGGGCAAAGCCGCCTTCCTTGGCAACCATCCAGAAGTAGTACAAGTGGCGGTAGTTCAGCATGCGTGGCCTCAGGTTCGAGAAAACCGAATGCTAGGTGCGGCCTGGGCTGGTGTCTATGTCACGCCGGTTTGCCCATACTCATCGCTTGCCATTTGTGCAACTCAAGGAGGTTTCGCATGTTCTACGCAATCAACTGGTTTCTTTCATTGGCCTTGCTGGTCCTGTGGTCGCTGGCGTGCTGGGCTCTGCATGCAGTCACCGTGTGGGTGGTGTCCAGTGCGGGCGCCTTGGCAGGGGGCAGCACGGTGGCGGATGTAATCTTGTTGCCCGCCTGGCTCAAGGCCTGGATGCCTCCCGAGCTGATGGGGCATTGGGAGGCTTTGGTCTCCTCCGCGGGCCCCATCGTGCAGGCCGTGCTGGAGGCGGTGCCAGCTCTGGCAGGCGCGGTGACGTTCCTGGCCTGGGCGCTGTGGGGGGTAGGTGCCGTGGTGCTCGTGGCACTGGCTGCCGGGATTCACATCCTCATTGCGCTGGCCCAACGCCGTGGCGGTGGTCCCGGTACCCCGCAGCCCGCGTTGGTCCGCTGAGTGGGGTCAGCTTGGTGCCCCGCATGCTCAGGGCAGCGACTTCACGCCCTCAAACGCCGCGTTCAGCGCCGCCTCGGCGGCCAGCAGGCGCTGCCGGGCTTCACCCGACCAGGCGCGGTCCTTGGCCAGCGTGTCCTTCGCAGCGGCCACCATGCGCGCGACCTCCTGGGGCTGGGGGCCGCCTGTGCCGGTGCGGGTCTGCACCATCTCGGCGGGGGACAGGGCGCGGCGGAATTCCTTCTCCGTGAGCGGCAGGCGCTGGTCCTTGATGTCGTACTTTTTGCCCGCTTCGCGGTAGATGCGCACGGCTTCGGCGTACGGAAAGTCCTTGGGCCGGATGTTGCGTTCCTTGGCATACACCACCACGTCCGACGCAAAGTGGTGGCCCACCCGGAACGGAATGGCATGGGTGCGCTGCAGGGTTTCGGCCAGCTCCATCGACGTGGTCCATTCGGATTCCAGTTCGTCCAGCGCGCGGGCCGGGTCGATGCGCAGCGAGTCCAGCACATCGGCCAACTGCTGCAGCATCTCCACGCCCTGGACAAAAGTCTTGGCGCTACCGGGGCTCCAGGTGTTCTTGTAGTCGATCATGCCGGGCGTGACGTTATGGGCGCGCCACAGCGATGCCTGGGCCGACGCCACCACATCGCTGGCCTTGGCGCGGGTGTTCTGGATGATGCCCGGGTTCGCCTTTTGCGGCATGGCGCTGCTGGTGTACGTCTTGCCGCTGGCCAGCAGCAGCCATGGCCGAGTCTGGTGGTACTGAGTGTGCACATCCTGCATGAAAGCGCCCACGCGGATGGCGGTGGAGCTGGCGATGGACGTGGCCTCGATCGGGATGTCATACGTGCTGATCTGCCCCGCATCCAGCGAGTTGACGATGAGCCCGTCAAACCCCAGCAGTTGCGCCAGGCGCTCCCGGTTGATGCCCCAGCTGGAGTTGGCCAGCACCGCCGTGCCCATGGGGCTGAGGTTGATGCGGGCATAGGCCTCGCGGATGCGTGCCGAGTCGCGGGCGAACGAATCGGCAAACGCCATGAGGTAGTGCCCATAGCTGATGGGCATGGCCTGCACGCCATTGGTGTAGGCGGGCACGTAGGTGGCGGTGTGCGCCTGTGCGATGGTGATGAGCCGTGCGCGCACCTGGTCCAGGGCATCGGCAAAGTCCAGCATCTCCAGGCGCAACTGCGCGGCGTTCAGGGTGGAGTGGATGTCCTGGCGACTGCGTCCGGTGTGGATCAGCGTGGCCTCGGGGCCCACGGCGTCCGTGATGATCTTCTCGACCTGCAGCACATCGGTGGGGCGCTTGCCACCCGGGGCCGTCGCCTGCGTGATCGACAACTCCACGCCCCGCGCAATGCGGCCTGCCTGGGCTTTGGGGATGATGCCTTGCTCCACGTTGACCACGGTCGATGCCATGTTGATGCGGCCAAACCAGTAGAAGGTGTCCTGCGACTTGGACAAGGCGCTGGTGGCGTCCCCCTTGACCAGACCCTGGATCTTGGCGACCTGTGCCTGGCATTCGGCGGTGGTCTTGCAGGCGGTGTCCAGGGTGTCTGCGGCCTGTGCCTGGCCCATGGCCAGGAGTGCGCCCACGACCGGAGCGAGCAGGAAATGGGTGGGGCGCAAGGTGATCGTGCGCAGGGGCTGGCGCTGAGGTGATGGCATGGTGGTTTGTCTCCTGAGATCTCTCGCATTCAGCGGCAGGCTGGTGCGGGAATAAGATTCGTTAATTGAATGCATCTGGCGTGGGTTTGCCCCTTGCCAGCGCGCGATCGTTCCACAGCAGGCTCCGCAAGGCCAATGCTTCTTTTTCAAGTGAATTCATTTTTTGAATAAGTCATGCCGGATTTGACGCCTTCCGTCCTGTTCAACCGCATCCTGGGGCGGGTGCGCCTCAAGCACCTGCAGCTGGCCATTGCAATCGCCGACCTGCAAAGCCTGCACCGGGCTGCTTCCTCCATTGGCCTGAGCCAGCCCGCCGCGACCCATGCGCTGGTCGAGCTGGAAAGCTCTCTGGGCGGCCCTCTGTTCGAGCGGCACTCCAAGGGCATGCGCTTGACGCGCCTGGGAGAGGCGGTCCTGCCGCTGTTGCGCGCATCGCTGGTTCCGCTCCAGGCCGCCGCAGGCAATGCTGCGCTGTTGCAGCAGGGCGCAGCGTCCGCGCTGATCCGCATTGGCAGCATTGCGGCGGGCATCAACGGCCTGCTCACGGTGGCCATCCCGACCTACGTTGCCGCACACCCGGATGCGGCCATCGATGTCCACGAGGTCACGATCGACAATTTGCTGGAGAGCATCCAGGAGGGGACGCTGGACCTGGCCATCTGCCGCGAACCGACCCCGCTGCCGCAAGGGTTCGCGTTTTGCGCCGCGCTGCAGGATGGGTTTGTGGTGGCCTGTCGCCCGGAGCATCCTCTGACCCGGCAGGCCACCGTCACCGCCGCAGAGCTGCTGGCGCAGCGCTGGCTGGCCCCACCCCTGACCGGGCTGGGCCCCCAGCAGGTGGAGAGCCTCTTCGATGAACTGGGTGGCGTGCCCGAGCTGTGCCGCGTGTCGAGCCGATCCACGGAGATCATGTACGCCATGCTGGCCGACAGCGACATGCTGGCTTGTGCGCCCGCCAGCCTGCTGCGGCCGCTGGTTCAGCGTGGGGAGCTGGCGGTGTTGCCGTGGAAGTCACAGGCGGTAGGGCCGTTGGGCGTTTTGGTCAAGGCAGATGTGCTGGCGCACCAGAGCCACCCGTGTCACAGCTTCATCGAGCATGTGCTGGCCGTTGGGGCGGGGCTGGGTCGCTGACCGCCATCAGCCAAGCGCTGCGAAGGCGCTCCCGGCGTTTTGTCAGCCGCCCTGGTCGCCTGCATCGCTCTGGGCAGGGCTCAGCGCTTGCATCAGCATCTCCACCAGCGCGCGCAGCCGAGGCACCCTGCGCAGGTCCCGGTGGTAGCCCAGCCACACGTCGCGCCCTGGTGGTGCCGGGTTACTGTCCAGCTTTTGCAGGCCGGGGTGTGAGTCACCCAACGGGCAGGGCAGCACGGCCAGGCCCGCTCCGGATGCGCAGGCCACGGCCTGCACGTGCCGGTTGTTGCTGCGAAAAGCGATGCGCGCCGAAGGAAAAGCCTCCCGCAGCCAGGCCGCGTCGGGCATCTCGCTGAAACCCAGGTCCATGGTGATGAGGCGAACGTCCGCGCCGTCTTGTGGCATGTCTGCACCCCGCTGCTGGTACAGCGCGTAGGGCACATGCATGAGCCTGCGCTGTATGACATCGGGCTCGTCAAAAGGAACGATGCGTGCCACCAGGTCCGCCTCGCGGCGCGCCAGACTGAAGAGGCGCGCATCGGTCAGGAGTTCGATGCTGACGCGGGGGTGGTGGTTGGTGAACGCGGCGCACAGCGGCGCCAGCACATGCAGTCCAAACCAGTCAGAGGTCGATACCCGCAGCGCGCCTTCCAGCTGCTGGTCTGCGCCGTCCAGTTGGCGGGAGAACGATAGCGCCTGCGCTTCCATGCCCTCGGCGTGGCGCAGCACGGCGGCTCCTTCGTCGGTCAGGACGAAACCCTCGGAGGTCCGCTGGAACAGGGTGTGGCCCAGAGAAAGCTCCAGCGCCTTCAGCCTGCGGCCCATGGTGGGCTGGCTTTGTTGGAGGGCGCGGCCTGCGGCACCCAGCGTGCCGTGCCGGGCAATGGCCAAGAACACCTGTACGTCATCCCAGTTCATCGGCTGCATCATACAAAAGTGAATGGAAAGGTTTCAATCTTGTGGATTTTCATTCAAAAGAGAAAGGTGAAAACTGGCGGCACTGTTCAACCCCACGAAGGAAAACGCCATGTCCACCTCTACCGCCCCCACCATGCAGGCCCTGGTGCTCGCCGCCCCCAACGGCGCATTGACCCCCACCTGGCTGCCCCGGCCACAGCCCGACGCAGGCCAGGTGCTGGTCCGCATCCACGCCAGCGGCGTGAACCCGCTGGACACCAAGATCCGCGCCGGCGCCGCCGAGCACGCCCAGCAACCGCTGCCCGCCGTTTTGGGCATGGACCTCGCGGGCGTGGTGGAGGAGGTGGGGCAGGGCGTCTCTCGCTTCAAGGTGGGGGATGCGGTGTATGGCTTTACCGGCGGCATTGGCGGCCTCCAAGGCAGCCTGGCGCAATACGCTGCGGTGGATGCCCGGCTGCTGGCCCACAAGCCAGGCCGGCTGACCATGCGCCAGGCAGCGGCCTTGCCGCTGGTCTTCATCACCGCCTGGGAGGGCCTGGTGGACCGCGCCAACGTGCGCAGCGGGCACAAGGTGCTGGTGCACGGCGGCGCCGGCGGCGTGGGCCACGTGGCCGTGCAGCTGGCCCGTGCGCGGGGTGCCGAGGTGTTTGCCACGGGCACCGCGGCGCAGGCTGGTTACATCCGGTCCCTGGGCGCGACGCCTATCGACCATGAAACGACCTCGGTCGAGGCCTATGTTCACGCGTTCACCGACGGCCAGGGCTTCGATATCGTTTACGACACCGTGGGTGGGCCAGTGCTGGACGCGTCGTTTGTGGCGGTCCGCCGCTACTCAGGCCACGTGGTGACTTCGCTGGGCTGGGGCACCCACAAGCTGGCGCCGCTGTCGTTCCGGGGTGCCACTTTCTCTGGGGTGTTCACGCTGCTTCCCATCCTCACGGGGGAGTTTCGTGAACACCACGGCGAGATCATGGAGCAGGCCACCTTGCTCGCGGAAGCAGGGCAACTAGAGCCATTGCTCGACCCGACCAGCTTCACGCTGGACACGGCCGAAGCGGCGCAAGCCCTGGTCGCCAGCGGCCGCGCCCGTGGCAAGGTGGTGGTGAGCGTGCTGCCATGAGCCAGCCGGGTCAACCTTTGGCAGCAAGCGCCAGCGGGCCAGCCAGCAGGGACGACGCAGCAGGCCTGCGGCATGGTGCGATGGCCCCCACGCACGAACACCTGCGCCACGTGGCGGATGCGCTGATCGCGGCCACCAACGCCTTTGCGGTGGAGCGGGTGCTCGCCCTTTTTGCACACGATGCCGTGATCGACGACCCCTCCGCGGGCCACCGTTTTGATGGCCATGCCGGAATACGCCGCTATGTCGAACAGTACTTCGTCCGCTACCAGACGGTGACCCGGTTCCTGTCGATGCAACGCCTGGGGCCGCAGCGCGCGAGGGTGCGGGTGGACTTCACGGGGGATTTTGGTCACGAGATCGGCAACCTCGATATCACCCTGAACGCCCAGGGCCTGATAGCCCGGCTGGATGCCGACCTGGAATGAACGGTGTGAATGGCGTGGCTGCACGACGGCCCTCAGGGCTAGCGTGCGGCACCAGGCTGCACGAGGCGGAGGTGGGCGGCGCTGGGCTGTTTTGATGCGGGATTTGATCAAAAACAGCCGGAAGCGCCAGTGAATCATGCGGTGGTAGCTATCAAAAAGAGAGCGTGTTGATCCGAATCAACGCGGCAAGCACCCTGCAAACCCCCTGGGCCCTGCTGCTGAGACATCCGCCAGCGTCACGGCCTCCAGCCGGTCGTTCTGCCCCGGTATCTTGGTCAGCCGCTGGCCGTTCTGCCAGCGCCACTGGGTGCCGTCAAAACTGTAGATGAAGGTGTGCGTGCGGTTGGACAGCAGGTGCGCGGGGGTGAGGGTGATGGCCTGGGCGGCGGCTTCGGTGGGTGCGTGGGCCTGGGCCTCGTTGTCCTTGATGACGAGCTTGCCTACGTAGGGTGTCACGGTGGATTCGGTGCGCGTTACTTCGGGCTGGACCAGGGCAGGGCTGTAGCCGGTCAGGGTCCAGTCGCCCGCGGTGCCAGGCAGTACATGGGGTTGCCGTGCGGCCAGGAATTGGGTGCACGCGGTGGTGATGGCATCGAAGCTGGTGGTGGCGGGGCCGGTGGCTTCGGGCTTGCTGCAGCCTGCCAGGCCCGCCACCATGGCGGCAGCGGCTGCCAGGTGGAGGGAGGCGCAGGAGCGGAGGGTGGGCTGGGTCATCAGGCGTGAGGCGGGGGGCGTCGAGAAGTTCGGCCGCACGGCCAGGCGGCTGCGGGGCTGGCTGCATTGTGGGCGGCTGGTTGCGGTGGGTCTTGATGGACATCAAGGCGCGTGGGCTTTCACGGCAATGTGGTGGGCAGGGCCAGCGCGCCTTCGTCACCCCGGTACCAGCGCAGCAGGGCGCTGGGTGCGTGGAGCGGTGTACCGTCCAGAGCTGCCAGTACGGCGGCGTTGAGTTCGTGGGCGCTCGCGGGCAAGGGCTGGTCGCGGTAGGCCAGGGCGGTGCCGGCCATCAGCGCTTCGGCGTCCACCAGCAGGCGCAGGTTTTGCGGGATGGTGGGCGATTGCTCTGCACAGTGCGCAGCCGACAAGGAATGCGCTTTGCGGCAGGCGGCAGGGCGCACGCTGTAGATGGCACACCGATCATTGACGAGGAAGCTGCAGGGCTGGCGTGCGCTGCCCGCGCTTGCCGCCGCCACGTGCTGCTGCAGGCGCAGCAGGGTTGTGGCCTGGTCCGCGCCGGGCAGCGTGCGCAGGTGCTGGGCGATGTGCAGCACTTCGGGCTCCGTCGCCTCCACGCGCAGGTGGCAGCAGTGGGCGCAGCCCGCCTGGCACGCTGGCCGGGGGCCGGTGGCGCGGGCTTGTTCTGCCACGGTATCCAGGCCCTTGTGCAGTTGTGCGATGAAATCGACGGCGGCCTGGGCTGCGGGCTCGGTGGCTTCGGCGGCCTGGGTGGCGGCGTTGGTGTCGGTGCCATGGGCTGCTGCGCCCTGCATGGCGTGGGCCTGAACCGCCCGCAAGGCCTGCCCGGCCGCGCTGCGCACGCGGGCGATGGACTGCAGGAAGGCCGCTTGCTCTGCCTCGGTCAGTGCTGGGTCGGGCAGGCTCGTCATGGGGATGTGGGGAGTGTGCCGGAGGGGGCAGGCGCATTGGGCGCCAACGGCAGCCACACGCTGGCCGCCAGGCCAGATCCGTCGGTTGTGTCGCGGGCTGCCGCCAGTTCCAGCCGTCCTTCCATCAGCTGCACATACCGCGCCACGATGGCCAGGCCCAGCCCTGCACCCTGGCCCAGGCGCTGGCCCTGGTCGCCCTGCGCCCAGCGCTGTTGCAGCTGCTGCGCCAGCGTGGCGTCCACGCCGGGGCCGTTGTCGGTCACGCGCAGCACACCAAAGCCGGGCTCGGTGTGCAGCGCCACGGTGATGCGGGGTGGCGTGCCGCGCCCGTAGCGCAGTGCGTTGTCCAGCAGGTTGTTCAGGATGCCTTCGACCAGCGCCGTGTTGCCCCGCACCACCACGGCCTGGTCCAGCCCCTCGGCGCCCAGGTCCACCCCCAGGGCGTCGGCGCGTGGCAGGTAGCGCAGCAGCACGTCGCGCACCAGCGTGTGCAAGGCCAAGGGCTGCAAGGTCAGCGCGATGCCACCCTCGGCCGCACGGGCCAGGGCCAGCAGCTGGTCCACGGTGCGGCTGGCGCGCTGTTCGGCTTGGGCGATGCCCTCGATTTCGCTGCGCCAGACGGCCGGGTCGTTGTGGGCCAGCGCGTGGGCGGCCTGGGCGCGAATGCCTGCGAGCGGTGTGCGCAGCTCGTGCGCCACGTTGCCCGCAAATTCGCGCTGCGCATGCAGGCTTTGCTTCACCCGCGCCAGCAAGCCGTCCAGGGCCACGCCCAGGCGTTGCACGTCGCTGGTGCTTGCCTGTTGCGTCAGCGCGGGCGGCAGAGGTTGCAGGTCGGCAGCGTCGCGCTGGTCCATGGCGTCCTGCAGTGCACCCAGCGGATGCAGGTCGCGCTCGATGCCACGCAGCAGCCACGACCCCAGCACTACCAGCAGCCACAGCTGGGCCAGGCCCGAGTACACCAGCAGCCTGCGCAGCAGCTGCGTGCGCTCGGCGGTCGTCTGCGCCATGACGACGGTGAAAGAGGGCGGCCCCGCAATCTGCAAGGTGGCGCGCCGCAGCTCGCGCCCGTCTTGCGAAAGCTGCGAAAAGGCGTGGCTGCTGCCCGCCGCCACCACACCCGGCGCCAAGTGGGGGTCGCCAGCGATGAAGCTGCCATCGGGCGCGTACACCGCAAACCATACGGTTTCGCTCTGGTCAAAACGCAGCAGCCCCACCTCGCGCGGCGTGAGGTCCAGCCGCAAAGGGTCGCGCGCAGGATCTGTTGGCTGGCCGCCGCGGACATGGGCGGCCACGGCGTGTGCGTCATCGAGCAACGCTCGGTCAAATGCCTCGGCCACAAAGTGGTTGCCCACGCCCAGCACCACCGTGCTGCCCAGCCCCCAGATCAGCACCAGTGACAGCAGCACGCGCCGACCTATGCGCTGGCGCAGGTCGGGCGGCTGCTGGTGCAGCGGTGCGGGGCCGGGTTCAGGACTGGCCAATGTCATCCTCTAGCACGTAACCCAGCCCGCGCAGCGTGCGAATCGCCGCGCCGCTGCCCGCAATCTTGCGCCGCAGGCGGGAGAAAGAGGCCTCCAGCGCGTTTTCGCCCACCACCTCACTGCCGTCCGACAGGCGCGAGGACAAGTCGCCCTTGCTCAGCACACGGCCGGGCGGGGTCATCAGCTCCCACAGCAAATCGAACTCGCGCGCGGGCAGCTCCAGCGGTTGCCCGGCCACGCTGACGCGGCGCGCCTGGCGGTCCAGCACCAGCTGGCCCACGCTGACGATGTCGGCGGTGCCGCTGGCGCGCCGCAGCAGCGCGCGCAGGCGCGCTTCCACCTCTTTGAGTTCATAGGGCTTGCCCAGATAGTCGTCGGCGCCGGCGTCCAGCCCGGCAATGCGCTCCTCGGTGCTGTCGCGGGCACTGAGCACCAGCACGGGGGTGCGGTCGCCGCGCGCACGGGCGCTGCGCAGGGCGGTGAGGCCGCTGCCCAGGCCGCTGCGCGCGTGGGCAGCGTGGGGCAGGTTCAGGTCCAGCAGCACAGCGTCGAAAGCCTGTACGGCCCACCAGTGCTGGGCTTCTTCGACGGTATGGGCCAGCTCGACACGGTGGCCCGCGTTTTCGAGGCCCTGGGCCATGGTGCGGCTGAGCACCGGGTCGTCTTCCACCAGGAGGAGGCGCATGGAGGTCGGGGTTCTACGTGAAATTACGCATGGCCAAGATCAGCCTGCGATCAGGTTCGATGGAGATAGTCTGCCCGTCAGCATACCCCAGCCCTGCGCGCCGTTTGCACCGCCGGATGGGGTCGTCCAGCCTATCAGGAGACAACCTTTACATGATCAACCGCAATCTACTCAGAGGCTTTGCCCTCATGGCTTTGGCGCTGGGCTTTGGCCTGCCGTCCATGAGCTATTCGCTGGGGACGCTCGGCCGCGCAGGGCCGGGCATGTTCCCGTTCATCGTCAGCTGCATGCTGTTTGTGATCGGGGTCATCACGGTGGTGCGCGCGCGCCTGGTGGCACCGGTGCCCATGGACTTCCAGGTGCGCAACATCGCCATCATTCTGGGCAGCCTGTGCGGCTTTGCGGCGCTGTCGCACTTTGTGAACATGATCGCGGGCATAGTGTTTCTGGTGTTCTGCTCGGGGTTTGCGGGTACGTCGTACTCGTGGAAGCGCAACCTGAAGATCGCTGCGGTGCTGGTCGGCATCGCGTTTGCATTCCAAAAGCTGCTGGGCGTGAGCCTGCCGCTGTACTGAGGTCGCCGCCATGGAAGTCTTGAACAACCTCGCGTTTGGCTTCAGCCACGCGCTGACGCTGCAGAACCTGATGTTCTGCGCCCTGGGCTGCACGGTGGGCACCCTGGTGGGCTTGCTGCCGGGCCTGGGCCCGCTGGCCACCATCAGCCTGCTGCTGCCACTGACCTATTCCATCGACACCACCGGCGCACTCATCATGCTGGCCGGTATTTACTACGGTGCGCAGTACGGCGACAGCGTGAGCGCCATCACCATGAAGATCCCGCATGCGAGCAGTATCGTGGCGTGTATCGACGGGTATGCGATGACGCTGAAAGGGAAAACGGGGCTGGCCCTGTTCACCGCCGGGTTCTCCAGCTTCATCGGGGGCACGGTGGCCATTGTGGTGCTGGCGTTCCTGGCGCCCAGCCTGGGCGAGGTGGCCTTTTTGTTTGGCCCTGCCGACTACTGCGCGCTGATGCTGGTGGGTTTTGTGTGCGTGAGCTTCGTGACCACCGGCAGCCTGCTCAATGGCCTGGCCATGTGTCTGGTGGGCGTCTTGCTGGGCTCCATCGGTACCGACGTGAACAGCGGCCTGGCCCGCTTTACCTGGGATGCCCCGTTCCTGGCCGACGGCGTGGGCATTGTGAGCATTGCGCTGGGCTGCTTCGGCATTGCCGAAATCGCCAAGAACCTCGACTCGCGTGAAGAGCGCTCGCCCTTCAACGGCAAGATCAAGCTCATGCCCACCTGGCCCGAGTTCAAGCGCATCATCCCCAGCGCGCTGCGTGGCAGTGTGGTGGGCTCTATCCTGGGCATCCTGCCCGGCGGCGGCCCCGTGATCGCCCAGTTTGCGGCCTATGCGCTGGACAAGAAGGTCAGCAAGTACCGCCACGAAATCGGCACCGGCTGCATCGAAGGCGTGGCCGGCCAGGCTGCAGCGGACGAAGCGGCTGCACGCACCAGCTTCATCCCGCTGATGAGCATCGGTATCCCCGAGAACGCCGTGATGGCGCTGATGATGGCTGCGTTCATCATCAAGGGCATCCAGCCCGGCCCCAACATGATTGCCGGCCACCCCGAACTCTTCTGGGGTCTGGTCGCCAGCATGTGGATCGGCAACTGCTTCCTGCTGGTGTTGAACGTGCCGCTGGTGCGCTACTGGCTGTCGGTGTTCAAGATTCCGTACAACGTGTTGTTCCCCGCGATCTTGTTCTTCTGCTGCATTGGCACCTACAGCATCAACAACAACCTGGACGACGTGTTCATCACCGTAGCGTTTGGTGCGCTGGGCTACCTGTTCATGCGGCTGGAGATGGACCCCTCGCCGCTGATGCTGGGCTTCATCCTGGGCCCCATGCTCGAAGAGAACTTCCGCCGCTCCATGCTGCTGTCGCGCGGTAGCTTTGAGGTGTTCATCAACCGCCCCATCAGCGGCACGCTGATCAGCCTGATCGCTGCGTTCATCCTGTGGCAGACGGTGTCGTTCTTCCGCCAGCGTGGCAAGGCCAAGGAACTGGCGGTGGCGGAGCCTGTTGCCTCCTGACGATTGACTCTCTGTGTGCCGCTTTGGCGGCCTTTGCAAGGCTGGTCCCCAACGGGTGACCGGCCTTTTTTTTGCGGCTCAGCCTCTCAGTCCACCTGCCACCATGCAGGCAGCAGCGCACGCACCTGGGCCTGCGCAAACCGGTCGTCCATCAGGTGCACCACGCCCTCGTCGCTGGGCGTGCGGATCACGCGGCCTGCGGCCTGCACCACCTTTTGCAGGCCGGGGTAGAGGTAGGTGTAGTCGTAGCCCGCGCCAAACAGCGCCTGCATGCGCTCGCGGATCTGTTCGTTGACGGGGTTGACCTGCGGCAGGCCCAGCGTGGCCAGAAAGGCGCCAATCAACCGCTTGCCCGGCAGGTCGATGCCCTCGGCAAACGCGCCACCCAGCACAGCAAAGGCAATGCCCTGACTGCTGTCGGTAAAGCGCGCCAGAAAATCCCGCTGCTCGCCTTCCAGCATGCGGCGCGACTGGCACCAGTGCGGCACGTCGGGGTGTTGCTGCGCAAACAATGCGGCAGCCTGCTGCAGGTAGTCATAGCTGCTGAAAAACGCCAGGTAGTTGCCGGGCCGCTCGCGAAAATGCTGCGCCATCAGCGCCGCAATCGGTGCCAGCGATGCCACGCGGTGCGGGTAGCGCGTGGAGATGTGGCGCGCCACCTGCACCTGCAGCTGGTGCGCGGCAAAGGGCGATTCCACGTCCACCCACACATGGTCGTCGGGAAGGCCCAGGAGGTCGGCGTAGTAGCGCGCGGGCTGCAGCGTGGCCGAGAACAAGGTGCTGGTGTGTGCAGCTGCAAGGCGGGGTTGCAGAAAGGGCGCGGGCACCACGTTGCGGATGCAAACCACGGAATCGCCAGGTTTGAAGGCCCGCTGGTGGCGGGCGGCAGAAGCCTGGGTGATGTCCATCATCGAATGCGCATCGAGCAAGTCGGCCATGCGCTGCAGGTGCAGGGCGTCGAAATAGAAGGTCTGCAGCGCGCTGTCGGGTTCTGTGGGGTGGTCGGTGAAGTGTTCGGTGAGCGTGGTGGTGCACTGCTGCAGCGAGGCCAGCAGCTTGTCGGGGAAGGTCTCGAGCACCGTGTACGGGGCCGGGTGCGCCTTGTCCAGCGCCACCCAGGCGCGGCGCACCTTGTCCAGCGCCTTCTTCACCGGCGCGTGCTCCGCAGCGGTGGGGCTGCTGCGGGCCTGGGCCAGGGCGGCGGGGTGAAGCTCGGCCGTGAACATCTTGCGGCCGCGCTCCACCAGGTTGTGGGCCTCGTCCACCAGCAGCGCCGTGCACCACTGGTTGGCCTGGGCGAGGCCGTGCAGCAGCCCGCCCAGGTCAAAGTAGTAGTTGTAGTCGCCCACCACCACATCGGCCCAGCGGGCCAGCTCTTGGCTCAGGTAGTAGGGGCAGACGTCATGCTGCAGGGCCACGTCGCGCACACGGGCTTGTTGCAGGACGGGCGCGGGGTTGCCTGCGCTGGCGGGGGCCACGGCGGCAGCGCGGGCGGCAGGCAGCCGGTCGTAAAAGCCCCGGGCCAGCGGGCAGGATTCGCCGTGGCAGGCCTTGTCGGGGTGCTCGCAGGCCTTGTCGCGCGCCACCAGCTCCAGCACACGCAGGGGCAGCGCCGGCGCGCTGTCGGCCAGGCGCGCCAGCGCATCCAGCGCCATCTGCCGCCCCGAGGTTTTGGCGGCCAGAAAGAACACTTTGTCGATGCGCTGGGCCGGTGCTGCCTTGAGCAGCGGGAACAGCGTGCCCATGGTCTTGCCAATGCCCGTGGGCGCCTGGGCCAGCAGGCAGCGGCCCGCCACTGCCGCCTTGTACACGGCCTCGGCCAGCGGGCGCTGGCCGGTGCGAAAGTCGCCAAAGGGAAACGCCAAGGTGATCAGTGCCGCATCGCGTGCGGCACGGTGGGCCAGCTGCTGTTCGGCCCAGGCAATGAAGCGCTGGCACTGGGCCTCGAAGTGCTGGCGCAGGTCGTCGGCGTTGCAGCGTTCGGTGAACACCGTCTCCTGCTGCGTGCCCACGTCCAGATACACCAGGGCCACGTCGATGTGCGCCAGCTGCTCCTGCTCGCACAGCAGCCAGCCATACACCTTGGCCTGCGCCCAGTGCAGGTGGCGGTGCGATGCGGGTTGGCGGTCCAGCCGCCCTTTGAAGGTCTTGACCTCGTCGATGCGCTGCTGCGCGGGGTCGTAGCCATCGGCCCGGCCGCGCACGCGCAGGCTTTGGTAACTGCCGCTCAGTGCCACCTCGGCGCGGTAGCCTGCACCCCGGCGCGACGCTGCCACCGTATGGCCCGCCATGCCCTCCAGCGCGGTGGGCGCAGGCGTGAAGCGCAGGTCCAGGTCGCCCTGCTTGGCGGTGAACTCGCACAGCTCGCGCACCGCCACGGTATAGGTCATGGCGGGGTGGTCGGGGTGTCAGTGGCGGGCGGAGCAGGCTCGCCCAAATGGGTCTGGGCCATATCGTCATCGCTGCGCAGCGGCGTGGCCTTGCACAGCGCCATCCACACAGAAAAGGGCAGGGTGCAGCGGTTGTGCCGTGCGGGGCGCAGCAGCTCAAAGCGCCCATCCTCCACACTGCCATGCAGCACCCAGATGCCGAAGTGCTCGGGGATCTCATCTGGCTCGGCAATGCCGGCCGGGAAGACGTAATAGCACTCCTCGCACAGCCACTGGTAGGCCTGCCGTTTGGCGTCGTGCCGCAGGTCCGACAGCAGGTCGGCCCGGCTCGCCTTCACCTCATGCACCATGGGCTGCAGGTAGGCGGGCACGGAGGTGTTGCGCACCGAAAAAAGATCGGGCCGTGCCATGCGCCACACGTTGGCGGCGGCGCGGGCTGCGGGGGCGTGGTCACCCTCGGCCCACAGCGGAGCCATCGCGGGTGTGGTGTTGGCGGGCGCACCAGCTGTGGCCGCAGGCGGCACCCCATCCCCCACCGGCACGCTGTCGATCACCGCGCGCAATGAAAGCTCTGTCCACACGATGCGCCCCGAAGCCAGCAACTGCGCTGCAAACTTCTGCCCCAGCCGGTCGTGCAGGCTCAGCGCCCGCACGCCACGCTGGCGGGCCTGCGCCAGCGTGCGGATGCCTTCGTCGGTGAGGCGCAGGGTTTCGCAACCATCGGCCGCAATGTGCAGACTGATGAGGCCCGCAGCCAGCAGGTCGATCTCCAGACCATCCTTGCACGGCCAGCCTGCCGAGCGCCAGATCTGCATCAGGCGCGTGCGGTGAAAGCGGGTGATCGGGGTGGAGGGCGGGGAGTCCGAAGTGGGGG